>DASXLU010000094.1:0-9311 GCA_036496065.1 Candidatus Acidiferrum sp. | reverse complement strand
TAGGGGCTAGAGGGTGGGCGGCTGCCACGATGAACCATTATCGATCTCTGTTGTCGCTTGCTTATCGCATCGGCATCCGGAAGGGAAAGGTGAACTCAAATCCTGCTCGCGCCGTTCCGCATCAACACGAGAACAATTCGCGAGTACGTTGGTTGACGCCCGCAGAAGAAGAAGTTCTGCGAAACGTACTTGAGGCGAAACGGGAGTGGGTCGAGCACTTGCCTGAATTCAATTTAGCTATTAATACCGGCCTAAGGCGGGGTGACATGTATCGAAGGCTTCGGTGGGAGAACGTGAACCTCGAGCTTCGCATTCTCTCTATTCCACGCAGCAAAAATGGCGAGACGCAACACGTGCGCCTGAATCGGGCGGCGGTGGCGGCTCTGGAAATATTCCGACTCCGCGGAAATGGAGTAGGGGCAGTGGTGCGCAACGCTCAAGGCGAGCCCCTGCTTAGCCGTCCAGACCACTGGTTCAAGCCAGCAGTTCGAGAGGCAAAAATCGAGAATTTCCACTGGCACGATCTACGGCATACGTTTGCCAGTCGGCTGATTATGCGCGGTGCTAGTCTCCGCGCCGTTCAAGAAGCGCTCGGTCACAAGGGGATTGCGATGACACTTCGCTATTCACATCTTTCGCCCGAATATCAGCAGGGCGTCGTCGAGTTACTGGACGAAAAACCAACTGACTCCAAAACTGACACCGTTATTTTCAGGGAGCGACAGGCTGCGCGTCTGTGAGCGAATTAACATCCTTATTATAGATAGGTTTAGAATGTATGCGGAGGCGAATGGGGTCCGGTGACCTTCCCGGCCTTCAAAGCCGGCGACGCGTTCCTTCGCGGAACGGGTGGTGGATTCGACTTCCACACGCCTCCGCCATTGTTTTTTTTCTGCTGTGAACGCGGCTGCTACATTGACTTTGGTGCTTGGGGTGGCGGGTTTTCGCTGGTCGGCGGGACAATTCCCTTGATTCGCAAATAGGTCACCATATTGCCGTAATGCTCATCGGTGTGTGACGTGTTCAGCGAGTACAAGGTGAGCTTGGCGATGTTGAAGTTGAAAAGTTTCACCATCTGGCTGCCCTTGGCGTCGGTCATGCTATCGAATGACTTGGTGCAGTACGCAACGGAGTCTTTGAGCGCCGCAACCAGATCGGCCTTCGAAGTTTTCGTTTTCTCAATGTCCTTCGCTGGATTCGTTTCGCCACTGGCTTGCGAGCAGAACATGTAGGAAGCGTCGGCGACATGGCCCACGAGTTGGCCAAAGGTGCGAACCTCTGGTGTCGGCTTAAAGGAATAGTTTGCTTCGGGCATTTTTTCCGCCGCACCGACCACCGCGCCACTCACGAACGAGTAGAGACCTTTTTCGCTAGCGGTAATAGGATTAGCTGGCGGAGTTGCCGGTGCCTGTGCAGCTTCTTGCGCGAACAGTCCAACTGGAACCAATGCTAGTGCAGCAGACAAAAAACAGAATTTCTTATTCACTTTCATACCCTCCAAATTTTCCGTCTCGAAAACGGCCCACAGCATATACCAAAATGCCTTGCCGGTTGCTAAGGGCGGCATAGGCGGCCGACGCGGAGCCGATTTTTTGAAGGAAGTTCAGGAATTTTGGCCAGAGTTCAGGTGCGCCAAGGTCAGCAGCCTGGTTGGTACGGAGGGCTTTGTCTTATGAATGGAGCAGCGTAAATACTTTGAGCAGTTCGTAGGTCAACACGAAGAGGAAGTACACAGTAAGCCCGAGCGAAAACACAATCCAGATTGCTTCCCGGCTATGGGTCAATGCCGAAGCGTGTTTCCGCATACCACGTATCTAGCCCCATTCAGCGCTGACTGGCTATAGGTTAGAACACGAATAAAGGCTCAGTGGAACCACGTACCTCATCGGGGGCCCAACCCGCTTTTTTCCCAGTCGCCAGTCTGGCTAACCGCCACTTGCACATGGTTTTTGCTGGAATTTGATTCGTGAGGTGGGAACTGCTCTGGTAGAATCCGCGGAATGAACAGGCGAACATTGATGGGCACGTTCCCCTTGGCGTTGCTGGTGCCGGGCGGGATGCTGCAGGCGATGGAGTCGGCGTTCGCGCCCGTTACGGATGAAAAGTTGGCCGCTACAAGAACAACCGAGAGGAGCTCCATGACACAGTCGAGTACGGTTTTCGAATTGCGCGAATATCACGCGATGCCCGGGAAAATAGATGATCTGGTAGCACGCTTCCGGGACCATACGATGGCACTATTTTCGAAACATGGAATGAAGAGTGTGGCGTATTGGACGGCACTCGACGAACCGATGAAGAGCGGCATGTTCTACTACATTCTGGAACATCCGAGCCGGGAAGCGGCGACCGCGAACTGGAAAAGCTTTCAGGACGATCCGGAATGGAAGGGCGTTAAGGCAAAATCCGAAGAGAACGGGAAGTTGGCGGAGAAAATCGATTCCACGTTTCTGAAATTGACTGACTTTTCGCCACGATTAGGGTAGCGCGACGCACTGGCATTCTTACGTCGTAACAACAGAACAAGAATCGACCGCAATATCAGCATGCTCCGTGCCTCGCTGAGTCCCGAGCGCATCTACTTGATTGACTCGATTCGAGCGCTAGCATAGCCATGTGCGGCTACTGTTGCCGGATCGCTAGAACGTAGAACTCTTAGGTGGGGAACCGCGATTGGAGATAATGTGGCGAACAAAAAGGAAGCGACCGCGACAGCGAAGAGCAGCGGTCTTCCCGCGGATGATTTAACACGGAGACTAGTTCTTGCTCGATCGGAGGGCGAAAGTCTTCCGCACATCGGACTGGTTGGCGATACGTATACGGTCCTGGTGTCGGGGAAAGACACCGCGGGACGATTCTGCCTGATCGACATGCACATACCGCCCGGCGGCGGGCCGCCCCCGCACCGGCACGATTTTGAAGAGACTTTCGTTGTGCTCGAGGGCACGATCGAAGCAACGTTTCGCGGCGCGAAGTCGGTGGTACACGCGGGCGAGACGATTCATATTCCGGCCAACGCCCCTCATCAATTCCAGAACCAGGGAGATGTTCCCGCGCGCTTCTTGTGCATCTGCTCGCCCGCTGGACAAGAAGAGTTTTTCTCGCAGGTAGGCGTACCAGTGGCTACCCGAACGACACCTCCGCCGAAACTCGACGAGAAGGGTGACGTGGAGTTTCGGGCGAAAGCAGGCTCTCTGATGGCGAAATATCGGACCGAACTTCTGCCACACGCCTGAAGGTAGGTTGCCAACGCATCTGATGACGTGTTCCACTTGATTTGTGGGACGGTGCGCGGTTGGTGAGGCGCTCCAGCCTATTTATCACGGATGGTGGGCTTCCGTTTGGAAGCGCAGCCTTGAAGATGGCGTCGCTCCGACTATCCATCGAATAAGACCAACATGAGGGGGGATACCCGGCGGGAAATTCCGGCCGAAGGTTACCGCTATGCCCAAGCCGCTGCGACCTATTTTGGAGATTGTTCGGGAGTTGGGAATTCCAGACGCGTATTTTGATCAGTTGGGTCCTTACGGCGGCAAAGTGCGGCCGGAATTGGCACGCGACGCAAAATTTCCGCGGCGCGGCAAGCTGATTCTAGTTACCGCCACGACACCCACGGTAAGCGGCGAAGGCAAGACCGTGACGGCAATCGGCTTGACGCAGGCTTTGGCGCGAATCGGCAAGAGAGTCGTCATTACCTCGCGCGAACCGTCTCTTGGGCCGGTATTCGGAATGAAAGGCGGCGCAGCAGGTGGCGGGGCCTCCACCATCGAGCCCAGCACGAAAATCAATTTACATTTTCACGGCGACTTCCACGCGATCGCGGCGGCGCACAATTTGCTGGCGGCTCTGATCGATGCGCACCTGTTCCACGGCAATGAACTGAATCTGGACCCGGAGCGAATTACCTGGCCGAGAACGCTGGACATGAATGACCGCGCGTTGCGGCAAATCGCCGTGAACCTGCAAAGCAAAAGGGAAGGGGCGGGCAGGCGCAGCGGATTCGTGATCACGGCGGCATCGGAAATTATGGCGATTGTCGCGCTGGCAAAGGATCGCGGCGATCTGCGGCGTCGCCTGGACGGAATTTTGGTGGGCGTTTCGAAATCGAACAAGCCGGTATTCGCGCGCGACTTGAAAGCGACAGGCGCGATGATGGCGCTGCTGTACGAAGCGATGCAGCCGAACCTGGTGCAGACTGCCGAAGGTGTGCCGGCGTTCGTCCATGCAGGACCATTCGGGAACATTGCCCATGGCACAAGCAGCGTGATATCGCAAGACATGGGACTTCGCTTGGCGGACTACGTTGTGAACGAAGCGGGGTTCGGAGCGGACCTCGGCGCGGAAAAGTATATCGACATCGTGTCGCAGACGACCGGACTCAACCCGGCAGTTGCGGTCATGGTTACAACGGCGCAGAGTTTGCGGAATCAGGGCAGCGGCGACTTGGAAAAAGGGTTGCCGAACCTGGGGCAGCACCTGAGCATTATGCGTACTTGCGGATTGCCCACCGTTGTGGCGCTGAATCGCTTTCCGAACGACAGCGAAGAAGATCTGCGGCGGCTTCGCGACTATTGCGAGACACAAGGCGTCACCAGCGAATTGAGCACGGCCTTTGTGGACGGCGGAGCGGGCGCAGAAGATTTGGCGCGGCGCGTGGTGGAGTTGGCGGATAAAGGCCCGCAGGAGCCCGCGGTTACGCCCGTGTATCGTCTCGAAGATCCGTTGGAAGACAAGGTCCAAGCAGTGGCAAAACATGTTTACGGCGCGAGCGGGGTTCACTTCAGCGAGAATGCAAAAGCCAAACTAGCGGACTTCACGCAATGGGGCTTTGGTAATTTGCCAATTTGTGTCGCGAAAACGCAGTATTCGCTCTCAGATAATGCCAAGCTGCTGGGAGCCCCTAAAGACTGGGAATTGCATGTAACTGATGCGGCGCTTTCGTCGGGAGCGGGATTCGTGGTGATGATCGCGGGCAATATGATGCTTATGCCGGGTCTGCCGAAGCAGCCGCGAGCGCTGGAAATCGATGTAAACGATGAAGGCGAGATTGTTGGGGTATAGGCGCCGTTCAGAAAATGGCGGGCAAAATTGCTGAAACGTCAGGGTTAAGGCCACGCGTCTAATGCAAAGGACCGCTGACGGTTTCTCTTTCGTGAGTCGCAGGTTCGACTGAACTAAGCATTTGGAGATTTCGCGATGGGTACAGGTGCTGTGAGAACTAATTCCCACCTAAGAAGAATGTGTGTGCTGCTATGGATGTTCTCGGCAGGGGCCTTGTTTTTCGGCACGGGCACACGGGCCGCCAGTCAGTCGACGACGCCTGCGAAAACAGGATCCTCCGTTGGCACCATTAAGTCCATCGACGGGACCACGATTACGTTGACCACGGACGCTGGAACTGAAGTGAAGGTGAACGTGCCGGCCGATGCAAAACTGGTGCGCGTGCCGCCTGGGTCAAAAGATCTGAAGGAAGCGGCGCCGATGGTGTTTGCCGACTTGCAGACTGGGGACCGCGTTCTGGTGCGAACGAAACCCGGAGACGATGCGGCGGTGCTGGTGGCGGCGTCGGTAATTGCGATGAAAAAGGCCGACATCGCAGAAAAGCAGACGCACGAACGAGAGGAATGGCAGCGCCACGGAATCGGTGGGCTGGTGAAAAATGTGGACGCTGGCGCGGGGACAGTCACGATCGGAACGGTGACCGCCGCTGGCAACAAGGATGTTACGGTGCAGGTAGGTAAGGCGGCGGTCCTGCGCCGCTACGCACCGGATTCCATCAAATTTGACGATGCTAAGCCAAGCACTCTCGCGGAAATCAATGCGGGAGATCAGTTACGGGCGCGCGGGACGCGCAGTCCGGATGGCGCGAGCTTTAGCGCAGACGAAATCGTCACCGGGGCGTTTCGAAATATTTCGGGGATGATTACTGCAGTGAATACCAGTTCCGGCACGATCACATTGAACGATCTGGCGACAAAGAAGCCCGTGGAAGTAAAGATCACCCCGGACTCGCAGCTTCGCAAATTGCCGCAGCCTATGGCGCAGCGCATTGCTGTGCGTTTGAAGGGCGGCTCGGCGGATGGGGTCGCCGGAAATGCTGCGGCTGGCGGCGGGACGAATTCGGGTGCGGCACAGTCCGGCAATCAACCGCAGGCAACGCCGCAGGGTGGCGGGAACGCGTCTAACGGGGGTACAGCGTCTGGCGGCGGTATGGGCGGAGGGCGCGGAGGAGGTGGCGGCGGAGGCGATTTGCAGCAGTTGCTGAGCCGGTTACCAGCCAATACGCTGACCGATTTTCAGAAGGGAGACGCGGTGATGATCGTGGCCACCACGGGCCAGAGGGAAACGCAGGCCACCGCGATTACGCTTTTGGGTGGTGTTGAACCGATATTACAGGCCTCGCCGCAAGGTGCGTCTATCCTGACGCCGTGGAGCCTGAGTGGTGGTGGCGGAGACACAGGCACCCCATAAGACTCGCGAACGCGTCCAATACTTCGAACAGACAGGACTTAAAGAGAGCATGGAATCCAGCTTGGGCCGAAAAACCATACGAAATTTGTGTATCGCCAGCATGCTCGTTTTGTTGGCAGCAGTAATCACGTTTGCGCAAGCAACCACCGGAGTTTTGCGCGGTCAGCTAACCGACCCCTCAGGAGAATTGGTAGTAGACGCGACGGTCCTGCTCACTACTCCCTCGGGCGGTTCGATGGACACCAAGACGAACAAAGAAGGAATCTACGAGTTCAAGGACCTGCCGCCAGGAACGTACGAAGTGAAAGCGGTGGCAACGAGCTTCGCCATGTTCGACAAGCCTGGCGTGGTGATTCGCGCAGGCCAGACGACGGCACTGAACATTGCGCTGACGATCGAAGTGCAGCAGGAAAAAGTGGAGGTCAACGCGACCTCGACCCAGTTGGATACAAATCCCGCGAGTAATGCGAACGCCATCGTGCTGCAGGGAAAAGATCTGGACGCGTTGTCGGATGACCCAGATGAATTGGAGTCGCAGCTTCAGGCGCTGGCGGGCCCATCGGCTGGACCGAACGGCGGGCAAATTTATATTGATGGCTTTACGGCGGGACAATTGCCACCGAAAGCGTCAATCCGCGAAATTCGAATTAACCAGAACCCTTTTTCCGCCGAATACGACAAGCTGGGTTACGGCCGCATAGAAATTCTTACCAAGCCGGGCACCGACAAGTTGCATGGGCAGGTGATGTTTCTAGGAAATTCGTCGGCCTTCAATGCGCGCAATCCCTTCGAAGTTTTGCCGGAAGGGGAATCGCCGCCGGATTATCACAGTACACAGTTCAGCGCGAATGTCGGCGGGGCGATCAACAAGAAAACTTCATTTTTCTTTAACTACGAGCGACGAGACATTCAGGACTTGGCTGTTGTGAGCGCTACGGTGCTGGACCCGAACTTCAATATCGTTCCGTTTAGCGCGGCGCTGGCGAATCCGCAAACTCGAAACAACGTGAGTTCACGCCTGGATTATCAGGTGACACCGAACAATACCTTGACGGCTCGCTATCAGTACTGGCGTGATTCCGAAAATAATAATGGAACGGGTGGATTCTTCTTGGCGGAGACCGGCTCGAACGAGTTGAGCGTCGAGCACACCGTCCAATTGACGGATACCGACACTATCAACGCCAGCACCATCAATGAAATCCGCTTTCAATATGTGCATGCGAGCAACGACACCATTCCCCTGAATTTGAATCCTGAAGTCACCGTCGGCGGGGCATTCAACGGAAACGGCAGCGGTGGCGGAAATATTGCGGACCTGCAAAACCGTTATGAGCTGCAGGAAATGGTGTTCAAGAATATCGGCAAGCACTCATTCAAATTTGGCGGGCGGCTGCGCGGAACAAAAGACGTAAACACCGCGACGGAGTTATTTAACGGGCAATTCTCGTTTGGATCGAGAGAGAGGCCTGGATGCGTGGTTTCGCCGACGGATAACTGCTTGATCACGCCGATAGAAGCGTATCAGATCACCGAGCAGGGACTCGCCAACGGGCTGACCATTCCGCAAATTCAAAACATGGGCGGCGGGGCCAGCTTCTTTACGCAAAACATCGGTGCGCCAACTTCGGCGGTGACTCTGATTGACGTGGGATTGTGGGCGCAGGATGACTGGAAGGTGCGCCAGAACGTCACCATCACTTACGGAGTGCGCTTCGAGGGCCAGAATAATCTGGCGAACAAGGCGGATTTCGCGCCGCGATTGGGCTTCGCGTGGGGCATCGGCGGAAGCGCCAAGAATCCCCCGAGAACCGTCTTGCGCGGCGGCTTTGGAATGTTCTACGACAGGTTCACGTATGATCTGGCGCTGGTGCAAGACCGCTTCAACGGATTCACCCAGCAACAATTCCTCGTGCAGAATCCCGCTTTTTATTTGGGGAACATTCCACCGGCCACCGCCCTGCCTATCGCGACGGCGCCGACTCGTTACGTGCAAAATTCAGTTCTGCACGCACCGTATACAATTCAGACCGGCGTGACGCTCGAGCGGCAACTAGGTAGAGCCGCGAATGTGGCGTTTACGTATCTGAATTCGCGCGGCGTCCATCAGCTTTACATCAATAATCTGAACCCCGCCGATCCGATCACCGGCTTGCGGCCGGATCCCGAGTTCGGAAACTTGTTTCAATATCAATCGGAAGCCACGTTTAAACAGCGCCAGTTCATCGTGAATGGCAGCGTGCGCATGGGCGCAAAACTTTCGTTGTTTGGCTACTACGTCTTGAACTATTCGAATAGCGATTCCGGGGGCGCGTCAACGTATGCGTCGAATCCATTCAATTTGCAACAGGATTATGGACGCTCCATCTACGACATTCGAAACCGCCTTTTCATGGGCGGAACGTTCGGATTGCCGCGCGGTTTCCGGCTGAGTCCATTCATGATCGCCAGCTCTGGAATTCCTTTTAACATCACCACCGGACAGGATCTATATCAGGATAATGTATTCAATACGCGCCCCTCGTTTGCCACTTGTAGTGCGGCGACGCAAACGAAATTTGGATGCTTCGATGCGTCGCCAGCGCCGGGCGCCACGCCGATCCCGATCAACTATGCAACTGGGCCGGGCCGCTTTACCCTGAACGCGCGCTTGAGTAAAACGTTTGGATTCGGCCCTGCTGTCGAAAATGCCGCGAGCGGCGGAGGAATGGGTGGTCCGGGCGCTGGAGGAACATTTGGCCGCGGACCGGGTGGTGGTCCGGGCGGACGAGGAGGCGGAGGAGGCATGCGCGGTAGTGACGTTGGCGCAACCAATCACCGCTACTCGCTGACCGCGAGCG
>DASXLU010000093.1:0-7617 GCA_036496065.1 Candidatus Acidiferrum sp. | reverse complement strand
TGCGGCAATGCAAATATACCCAGGTCCTCGCCCTTGTAGGTCAGCCGAAATTCGCTCCCAAGCCCGCGCAACTCAATATCGCTGACGATCAGGTCAGCCTGGCTTGAGGTGCCATAAGTGATGATCGGCCGCTTGACGTTGGGAATGATGGCCTGCACGTTAGGCTCGTCCAGGCAGAGAATCGCAGCACCATAGAACGGCACGCGGTTGACGAACTGCAAGAACGCGCCCTGGATGTCCTCCAACGAGGAATATTGATCCAGGTGTTCACGATCGATTGTCGTCACCACTGCTACCACCGGCGCGAACATCAGGAAGGTACGATCGCTTTCGTCTGCTTCGACGACAAAGTAGTCACCGCGTCCGACGCGCGCCGTGGTGCCGCCTTGATTCACCTTGCCTCCAACCACAAATGTCGGGTCCAGGTGAGCCGCGGCCAGAATCGAAGCCACCATGGAAGTGGTGGTCGTTTTACCGTGCGCTCCGCCAACAGCGATGCCGTATTTCAGCCGCATCAACTCCGCGAGCATCTCCGCGCGCGGAATCACCGGAATCTTGCGCTTATGCGCCTCGACAACTTCGGGGTTATCCGCTTTCACGGCGGATGAAGTCACCACGACGTGGGCATCGCCAACATTCTCTGCTCGATGGCCTTCGTAGACCGTAGCGCCCAAGTCTTGCAAGCGCTCCGTGATTGTCGATGGCCGGGTGTCGGATCCAGAAACCGAATAGCCCAGGGTCAGCAAAACTTCGGCGATCCCGCTCATTCCGATGCCGCCGATGCCCACCATATGAATACGTTGAAAATTGCGAAACGAAACCATCATGTGCTCGTCGATTCTTTCGGGCTCGCTCGCCGCGCGGCCTCTTCGATCAAATTCACGATGTCGCGGGCTGCTGCTGGGCGTGCAAGGCTCCGCGCCGTCGTGGAAAGCTTTACGATCTCCTGCGGTTGGTCGAGGAGAGAGAAAATTTCTTTGGCCAAACGTTCTGGCGTCAGCTCCGACTCCGAAATCACGCGTCCGGCCCCAGCCCGCGCCATTTCCTGCGCGTTGCGCAGTTGATGGCTATCCGTAGCGCGCCCAAACGGTATAAAAATTGCCGCTCGTCCAGCGGCGGCTACCTCGGCGGCGGTAATCGCGCCCGCGCGGCATACGATAAAGTCCGCCCAAGCGAACCGCTCCGCCATGTTCGTCACAAAGGGCACAACCTCAGCAAGAATTTCGCGCCGCGCGTACGCTGTTCTTACTGCATTATAGTCGCGTTCGCCGGTCTGGTGCACGATCTGCAACTCATTCTTGCGCGTTGCCAACAGATCCATGGTGTCAATGAATGCGCGATTGATTGGTAGCGCTCCCTGACTGCCACCGGTGACCAGCATGCGCAACGGTTTCTCTGGCGTGCGTGCAGGAATCGCGAAAAATTCTGCGCGCACCGGGCATCCCGTTACTAACGCCTTCGTTCCCCACGCTTGCGCCGAAACTTCGTAGCCTGTCGCAATCCGTTTCGCGAACCGCGCCAGCACCTTGTTCGTGAACCCGGGCTCGGCATTTGGCTCGAAAATCACGTTGGGAATCCTGTGCAGCCACGCCGCCAACAACATCGGTCCCGCTGCGTAGCCGCCGACTCCAAATGCAACGTCGGGTTTGTGTTTGCGCAATACACCGAAAGCATCCGAGAGTCCTGAGCCCAACATCGCCAAATTCTTCAGCAGCGTCGTGCCGCCTTTGCCTTTCAGCCCCGCCACTCGAATCGTTTCTAACGGCAACCCGGCTTGCGGCACCAGCTTCATCTCGATTCCGCGTTGTGTTCCTACCAGCACCACGTCTCGATCTGCTCCCCGCGATTTCCATTCCTGCGCGATGGCGATGGCCGGAAATACGTGCCCGCCCGTCCCCCCGCCTGCAATCAAAAGTTTCACGCCCGCAAGCCTGCGTTGTTTCCCGCTTGCTGCGAAACGTTCAGCAGCACGCCCGTTGCCAACAGCATCACCAGTAAACTCGATCCGCCGTAACTCACAAAGGGCAGTGGGATTCCTTTCGTCGGCATCATGCCCAGCACGACCGCGAAATTAATCAGCGACTGAAACAACACCATCACCGTCACACCCAGAGCCAACATCCGCCCAAATCCATCGGGAGCATTGAATGTGGCTCGCAATCCGCGCCAGGCATACACGGCAAACAGCGCCAGCACAATCAACGCGCCGATGTATCCCAATTCCTCACAAATCACGGCATAAATGAAGTCAGTATGCGCTTCGGGCAGGTAGAAGAGCTTCTGCTTGCTCTCCATCAAACCAACGCCGGTGAATCCCCCGGAACCAACCGCGATCAGCGACTGCAGCAACTGGAATCCCGCGCCCTTCGGATCGGAATCCGGATTCAAGAATGCCATCACCCGGACCATGCGGTATGAAACATGCGTGATCAGCAGGACCAGAACAGGCAGCGCCGCCGCAAGTCCGACGGCCAGCCACTTCCACGACAAACCTGCCACAAACAAAATCGCCGTCATGATCAGCACGATGTCCACGGATGTGCCCAGGTCAGGTTGCGCGACAATCAGCGCGACGCATGCCAGCACCGGGGCGACGCACGGCAGAATCGTTTTCAGCAGGTCCTGCCTGGTGAATTCCATGCTAGTCGCGGCCCTGCGGCGCATGTCCAAAAAAAACGCCAGGTACAGAATCACGGCGAGTTTTGCTAGTTCGGAAGGCTGAAATCCAATCGGCCCAATCTTGATCCAGCGGTGCGTGGCGTGAGATTTGTCCAGAAAAAATGTTCCCATCAGCATGACCAGCACCAGGCAAAGCGCCGTGTATACAACCGCGGGCTCCTTCAGACGGTGGTAATCGAGCTTCATCAACGCGAACATTCCCGCTAGCCCCGCCAACAGCCAAACGACTTGCCGCAAAACGAAAATGTACGAGTGCCCGTACTGCTGTTGCGCTGTGACTGCCGACGCGCTGAAAATCATTACGACTCCCAGCAAACACAGCATCAGCGTCACCACAAATAACCAACGATCGGTCTCCGAGCGTCTGGCCACGCAGCTCACCCCTTCCCTGAAGCGCTATCCGAAGATTTTTCGCCGATTTTACGCACTAGATTCTTGAACATTTGGCCGCGTTCCTCATAATTTCGAAATTGATCGAAGCTTGCGCAAGCTGGAGCCAGCAGCACAACGTCACCCGGCTGAGCGGTATGCGCCGCAATGTCCAGCGCTCGGTCCAATGTTCCCGCGCGTTCTATCGCGACACTGCCGGAAATGTCTTTCTCGATTTTGTCCGCGGCCGCTCCGATGAGCAGCGCCAGGACCGCCTTTTCCCGCAGCGGCTTCTGCAAAACGGTATAGGGGCTGCCTTTATCTTTCCCGCCGAGAATCACCAGAATTCGGCCGGGAAACGCGTTTAACGCCTTCAGAGCCGCATCGACATTCGTAGCTTTCGAATCGTTGAAATAACGCACGCCCCCAATTTCCGCCACGAATTCCAGGCGGTGCTCCACGCCCGCGAAGCTTCGTACTCCCCGCGCGATGCTAGCCGCGTCTACGCCAGCCAACCGCGTTGCCGTCACTGCCGCAAGAACATTCTCTAAATTATGGGCTCCAGCCAGCGGAACATCAGTGGCCCGCATCACCAATTCTTCTTTGCCGCCGTGTTCGACCACGATGTCTTCGCCGCGCAAGCAAGCTCCTTGCTTTACGGTTTGCCGCCGGCTGAACCAGAAAACTTGCGGCTTTTTTGGAGCGTAGCCCACGGTCGACGCATCGTCTTGGTTCAACACCGCCGCGTCCAGTTCAGTCTGCTTTTCGAAAATGCGCGCCTTCGCTGCGGAATAGTTCTCCATCGTCTTGTGCCGGTCCAAATGGTCTGGAGTCAAATTCAGTAACACCGCAATATTCGGACGGAACGTATCGACCAACTCCAACTGGAAACTGCTCAGTTCCGCCACAGTCACCGTGCCCCCATGCATCGCGTCCACGCAGGAAATTAATGGCGTGCCAACATTCCCCGCCAAAATCGCCTCTATCCCAGCGCCCTTCAGGATGTGATGTACCAGCGTCGTCGTCGTGGTTTTCCCATTCGAACCCGTTATCCCGATTAGCTTTCCTTCCATGAACCGGTACGCCAGCTCAATCTCGCTCCAAACCGTGATTCCCTTTTTCCGCGCCGTCACCAGGAATGGATCGTCGGCCGGAACGCCTGGGCTCGGGATGATCAAGTCCTGTGCCAGAAATGTTTTCTCCGTATGCCCGCCAAGCTCCAACGTAATTCCGGCCTCACGCAATTTCACGGGAACGTCTCCCAACTCCGCCTCACTTCGCGTTTCCGTCGCCGTCACCATCGCATGATGCGCGGCGCAAAACAGCGCTGTGGCGATCCCGGTGCGCGCCAGTCCAACCACCAGCACCCGTTTCTTCCGTAACTCAATCGATCCCGGCATCGCAATCCAAACCTCTGTTCAACTCGTGGTCCTTTGAACAGTCACCGAGGATTCCCGTCATTCCGAAGGCGCCTTTTGCCTGAGGAATCTCTCTTCGATCGTTCCGCCAGCCGCGCAGCACCCTCATCTCAATTTCAACGTCGTCAGCGCAAACAACGCGAACACCAGCGCAGCGATCCAGAAGCGCACAATCACCTTGCTCTCGCTCCAACCCAGCAACTCAAAGTGATGATGGATCGGCGCCATGCGAAAAATCCGCTTACCCCGCAGCTTGAATGAGCCCACCTGCAATATTACCGACACCGCTTCGAGCACAAAGACGCCGCCAACGAAAAGCAGCAACACTTCCTGCTTGATGATCACCGCTATAGTTCCGAGTGTCCCTCCGAGCGCCAACGAACCCACGTCTCCCATAAACACTTCCGCCGGGTGCGCGTTGTACCAGAGAAATCCCAGTGACGCTCCCACCAGCGCGCCGCAAAAAACCGTTAGTTCGCCAACGCGCGGGATGTATTGAATCTCCAGATAATTCGCCCAGCGAAAATTGCTGCTGACGTACGTCAGAATCGTCAGCGCGCCCGCAGCGATCACCGTGCAGCCGATCGCAAGTCCATCCAGCCCGTCGGTGAGATTCACCGCGTTCGAACTAAACGTGATCACCAAGGCTACGAACACTAGAAATGGCACGAAAGCCAGCGGCCAAAGATGACCACTAGGCAAAAACGAGTGGACCACCAGGTCCGGATGAAACCGTTTGAAGAACGGCACAATCAGCTGCGTCGAGTACGCGCTGTACGTCGACAGCACCAGCAGAACGATGCCCACCACCGTGCTCACAATGATCTGCGTAATGAATTTCCGTTTTGCCGTTAAACCGAGATTCTGCCGCTTGGCCACTTTGGCGTAGTCGTCCACAAATCCAATGGCAGAGAACGCAAACAGCGCGAACAGCGCAAGCAGCACGAATGGATTCGCAAGGTCCGCCCACAAAAGTGTTGGCACCGCCGTGGAAACCACAATCAACACGCCACCCATCGTCGGTGTGCCGGCTTTTTTCTTGTGCTCTTGCGGACCCTCTTCACGAATGTATTGCCCGATCTGCATCTCACGGAGCTTGCGAATCAACCACGGCCCAAACACCAACGCCAGAAACATTCCGGTAAGACTGGCGTACACCGTGCGCACCGTGATGTAGCGAAAAACATTCAGCGGGCTGAAATATCGTTGCAGGACGTGATAGAGCAGGTAGTAGAGCATTCTAGTGTTCTACTCCCGCATTCGCGCGCGCATCTTCCGGCGCAAATCGCCCCAGCAGCGCTTCGACAATCCGCTCCATCTTCACGCCGCGCGATCCCTTTACCAGCAGCAAATCTCCCGGCTGCACAAAGCCAACCAGAAACTGCGCCGCATCCTGTGGCGTCTGAAAGAATTTCGTGGCTTCCCGTCGCACGCCCGCAGCCACCGAGCCTTCAACCAACTGCGCGGCATCGCCTTGCACCCCAATCACAAAATCCATCTTCCCGGTCTTCGCGGCAAACTCTCCGCCTTCGCGATGAAGCTGCGCCGAACTTGGCCCCAATTCGCGCATCTCGCCCGCAGCCAGAATCCGTCGACGAAAACCTGGCGTAGCCGCAAGCAGATTCGTCATCGCCTGCAGCGCCGCGGGGCTCGAGTTGTACGAATCATTGATCAGCGCGAATCCGTTCGTGAAGCGAATCAGCTCTCCGCGCATCGACGGCGTCCGCAAAGTTGGAAAGATGTTTTGCGCTTCCGCAACGCCAATGCCCCACTCGCTAGCCGCTGCGATCGCCGCCACAGCATTCAGTACGACATGGCGCCCGGGCAACGACATTTCAATCCGCGATCGCTTCCCGTTGTGCACCAATGTGAACGCCGATCCCAGCGCGCCGCGATCCTCAATATCCTCGGCCTTGTATTCCGCTTCTTTTTCCACGCCATAAAAAACCACCCGCCCTGGAGCCACTGCCCCCATCGCGGCCACACGCGGATCATCGGCATTCAGCACCGCCAGGGAATTCGCGCCGCTCAGTCCTTCCACGAGTTCACGTTTCGCCAGCGCGATTTCATCCACGGAGGAAAAGTTCAGCAAGTGTGCAGGTGTCACGCGAAGTTCGATGGCCACATCGGGTAGCGCAATCGCCGCCAACCGCCGCAACTCCCCCGGAAACGACATGCCCATTTCGAGCACCGCCGCTTCGTCGGAATCTTCCAGGCGAAACAGGGTCAGCGGCAGTCCGTACTCATTATTGAAATTGCCCTGGGTTTTCAGGACCCGTAGCTTCGTGCCCAGCAGTGCCGCCAGGATCTCTTTGGTTGTGGTTTTGCCGACGGACCCAGTGATGCCGCAAATTTTCCGGCCCCATGCTTTGCGTACGGCGCGCGCCAAGTCGTGCAGCGCTGTGAGCGTGTCGGGAACGCTGATGCACTTGTCTTGGATCCAGCCCGGATACCGCGAGAGAAGTGGTCCCGCGACCACAGCAGCAGTGGCGCCCTTCTCCAATACATCAACCACATAGTCGTGTCCATCGTGACTCGGACCGTGTATGGCCACAAACAGTTCTCCGGCACGTACCGTGCGAGAATCAATCGAGACGCCGGCCACCCAGGCCATGGAGTCGAGTCCCGACCCGCGCTGGCCCGCCACTGCGTCAGCCACTTGTGTAACCGTCCACCGCATAATTGCCTCAATACGTTTGCTTTCCGAAAGCTCCGGGCCAGGCGTGCGCCTCGTCCGTGCGGCACTGCTTCTTGCGTTTTCACCGGTTGAGGGCTCCTCCTTTATCTGCGAGTTGCATTCTGGCCCGCAGGCCCTCGTCGTTGCTCCATAGACGAGAGCGCGCTACGTGCCAAACTCTGCGCCGCCCGGCGCTGGTGCTTCCCCATATCCCCGCTCGCTTAGCGCTTTTCGCGCTTCTTCGCGATCGTCAAAGTGGATGGTGCGGTCCGCAAAAATCTGGTAGTCCTCGTGCCCTTTTCCTGCCAGTAACACAATATCTCCCGCGCGCGCCTCGTCGATCGCCAGTTGAATCGCTTTCGCGCGGTCGGCCTCAATCAAATATTTCCCGCCAGACTTCTGCGTTCCCACCACGATGTCACTTATGATTTTCAGCGGATCTTCCTGGCGCGGATTGTCGCTTGTCAGTATAGA
>DASXLU010000092.1:0-6535 GCA_036496065.1 Candidatus Acidiferrum sp. | reverse complement strand
CTTTCGCACAGCGACTGGTTCAGGCGCCACCACCGCGGTCGTTGGCGAATCCGCCGGTAGGGGAGCCGGCTCGGTCGTGCTCATCACTTCCAGTTTCTGAGTTTCTTTAGCAGCTCCGCTCAACACCGCGTCCGTGACCGCCCTTGCCCACGCTGGCGTCGCCGCTTGAACGGACGGCGAACCCTGCGTCGTTGGGACAACGCTCGGTTTGTTGTCGGGAACTTCCTTCGCGGTCAGCAACGACTGCAACTGACTCCGCAATGTCTCCACTTCCAGACGCAAATGATCCACTTCCTGCGCTGAGGGAGCGGGGAGTGCGGAACTCACGTGCTCGTCACCGGGTCCGCTGGCTTGTTGTATCTTTCCTTCCGTCGTCGGCTCGAGGGAGATCGCGACCTTTCTCGGCTTTACCGCATCCTCGACGGGAAATTCCACTCCCCAGAAATTCGGCATGTCTTCCGTAAAATCTAGTTCTACGTAGCAGCCCTCCGGTCCTGGGCTGCGCTTTCGCAATACCTGGCACACCACTTCACGTTTTGTCTGTTTATTGGTGAGGAAAACCAGTTGACCCAGCGCGACTGCGGCCGCCAGTCGGATTACCGCGCCATCTCGAAACACCAGTACCGTGGAAGTTTCTTCGGTGAAAAGATCCCGTTGCCCGGGAGCTTCAGAAGGTCGCGTGCCCGTAGCGAGCACAGGAATTTCCAGCGCCACAGGGTTGGGCCGGAGATTTGTGCGCTTCTGCGCGCCACTCGAGATCAAACCATCTTGCGCGGATATGGGATCGGCTGCGGATGCCACCAAAAATCCTTTTAGGGCCTGCCAAACTTAATCTGCGACGTAACGCAAGGCGCGACTCTGCGCCGTTGGGTGGCCCACGCAGTACTAATTCTCCAAGACCGATTGTATCGGCGCCATAGTACAACCGTACTTTTGCACACGAGAACAGAACCGTCCCAATGGACAGTTGCAGCGACCGCTGCCGTGCTTTATGCCGTTTGGAACTTCATGTTACGGAATTTTACAAAGATCACATGCAGATGTTTCTTCGCATCAACTTCTCACGCAATCGGTACCATCCCCAAATCCACGGTCCATGCGGAGTTTTCGTCGCCTAACTGTACTTCCAGAAACCCTTCCGCGGGCAATACGTCGACGGGCAATCCGCCATGCCACAAGGCCACACCCAATCTGAATTTAGACAGCCCGCGCAAACTCAACTCACTTCGTTGTATCGCGACTTCCAGTGTCCGTTTATGGGCTGCCTCCGCCACTTTCGAAGGATTTAGCAAACACACTCGGCTTTTCTCTACCGCAAATTCCTTCAACCGTCCTCGCTCGAGATTTACTACGATGGAGATTTCTTCCACTCCGCCGATTACGATTCGGAATTCGGGATTTTCCATTTCCGCGAGCAAGTCCGGAAAGCAATCTACGCGGATCACAAAACGGTCTTCCTCAAAGCCGTAACGCAGTTCGCGCAAATAATACACGCGACCATGCATGGACCCGCCGCGGCGCTCTGGCGAATAGACTCCCGCGCCAAGCCACTCGAAATAGCTGGTATCAACGCCATCGACTTTCACGTTCAGCATCGCCGACGGCGCCAACTGATAGGCCCGCTCCGGCATTCTCTTGATCGGTTTGGCCAATTCTTCCGGAGCCACTTGCCCCAGCGCGAGATACACACCGGTCAGATGCTTGCGATAGAGCGCGTCAAACTCCGCGTCGTTCGCGGTGCTGTGTTCCGGGCCATACCACCAGCACCAGTCACTTCCCTCTGCGGCGAGCAACGACTCCTGCGCCGTGGCGAGACCTTCCTTGGTTGGCGCGTTGGGACGTTGCTTCTCGTAGGCGTCCAGGCATTTCCCATAAATTTCGCGCGCATCCCACAGCAAGTCCCAGGCTGCCACATCTTCCGCATGGCCGATCCATACATCGAAATTTGCGTTGATCCAGGACGCCGGAAAAATCCCGCCCGTTGACGGCACATCTCCGGCGGCGGCAATCGTCTCGGTAGCCGTCAATGCCCGGAAATCTCCATCGTTCGAAATTCGCCCATAAAACTCGCGCAAGAATTCCCGGCCGTTGCCCGGATAATATTCCCACGCATTCTCGCCATCGAGAAACAAGCAGACAGTCAGCGGATTTGTGCCCTTCACGGATTCGCCGATGTTGCGCAAGCGCTGGTGAAGATCTGCTGCGGCGGCCTTTCCGTCCATGCGGCTGTACACAAATCCGACTAGATCCGACAAGTGGTGGTCGCGGAATAATCCGGTAATTCCCGTGTTCGCCATCTGCACGCGGCAAGGTTGATACAAGCGATCCGCATTTGCCGGGATTCCCGATGCGTCGCGGAAAAATCCCACATTCAACGTACGACCTAGCACGCCCTCGTCGGTTCCAAACCACTGGAATCCTTCTTCGGCGGCAATTTGTAACGTCTGATCGGAGACTGAGCCTTCCGACGGCCACAATCCCAACGGCTTCGCGCCAAATACTCGTTCGTGGTACTCCTTGGCGCGCCGCAATTGCTCTCGTGCGTCCTCCGGATGACGATACGCCCGACGAGGTAGCGGCGTTCCCGGGTTCGCGACTCGCGCAATATCCGAATCGCATACCAGCGGCAGAATCGGGTGATAGAACGGGGTCGTGCTGATCTCAATCTGTCCCCGTTTTGCGGCTTCGCGATGCGCCGGCAGAATCAATCCGATAATCTCCAACTGCTTCGCCTTCAGTTCGGCCTTGTCTTTCTCGCTGAAGTCTTTGCCTCGATCCGCCAGCCGGCTTACCACCGGATCCTTCGCCAGCCATTCCTCGTCCATCCAAACCAGTTGCGACAACAACTGCAAGTCGCGCCAGTCTCGGGACGTGAATGTCACCACCGCCTGGGCCCCTCCTGCCGGCCGCGACCACTCATACAACTCCACAAAGCGCGGCCACCGCGACATCAGCCTGTCGTGGTTAACTTGAAACGCCCGAGCCAGAATCTCCGCCTTATCTTCCCGCGTAAGATCGGCCGCGTTCTTGAATGCCAGCGCAAACCACGGCTCCTTGAAATTGCCGGTCGAGTATTCTTCCAACTGCATGCACAGCGACGGCACCATATTGAACGTCGCGTGAAACTTGGGAAACTCCTCCATCACCTTGACCATTCCCAAGTAATCCTTCGTCGCGTGCAGTCGCGTCCACGGCAGCACGTACTGCCCGGTTTCCGGGTCGCGATATTGCGGCTGGTGCATATGCCAGAGCACCGCCAAATTAATCCGATTCATCCTAGGTTCGTCTCCGTCTGGTCATCTTGCCGAAATCTTCAGATACCACGTCGTTGCAAAGAGAGGACGCCCTCGTCTGTCATGCGCCTTCAGGTGCTCTATCGGCTGTCGTGATTCAGCGCTTTAAGGCCACGAACTCCCGCGTCGTAACCGCCGGTTGAGAAACCCCTTCTAATACCGAACTCCTGACGGCTCAACTCTTTCCCCATGTTACACTCCCCTTTCGCCTCATGCGCATCCTTGATCGTTACATTGTCCGCGAAGTGGTACGTCACGCCTTGCTCGGACTCGTCATCTTCACCTTCGTCCTCTTCGTCCCTAAACTGGTTCGCCTGATGGAACTGTTCGTCCGGCACTCCGGCTCCGGTGCCCAGATCGCCCGCCTCTTCATCAGCATTCTGCCGGGCGTTTTCGTTTTCACGATTCCCATGGCCGTGCTGATCGGCGTTCTGCTTGGCCTCGGCCGCATGTCCATGGACAGCGAAATTATCGCCCTCACGGCACTCGGCATCAGCCGCAAGCGCATTCTGTTTCCTGTCGGCGTACTCGCCGTCTTAGGCGCGACACTCACGTTCCTCATGACGCTATGGCTTGCCCCGCTGAGCCTCCGTGCTTTCCGTCAGACCGAAGCCAGCCTGCTCACTTCGCAGGTTTCCTTTCAAGTGCAGCCTCGCGTTTTCGACGAGCGCTTTCCGCACATGGTCCTCTACATCAACGACGTTTCCGCCAGTGGTACCCGTTGGAATGGCGTGTTTTTAGCCGAGGCCGGTGGCGAAAGCGGAACGCAGATCACTCTGGCTGAGAGCGCGATTGTAATTGCCGAGCCCAATCAAGGCAAGTTGGAGCTCCATCTTAACGATGGCTCCACTCACGAATTTACGCGCACGGACCCCAATCATTATTCCGTCACCGTGTTTGGCCGCAGCGATTGGCCGGTAGAAGTAGTGGGCCTCACTCCCAGCAAAGAACGCGAATTAAGCAATCCCGAGCGCTCGGTGCGAGACTTGTGGCACGAACATGGCAAAGGATGGCGCGGTGCGCGCGTTGAACTTCATCAACGCTTCGCGTTTCCAATTGCGTGCTTCGTGTTTGCGCTGATTGCAGTGCCGCTGGGCGCTCAGCCTCGTCGCGGCGGCCGCGCAGCCGGCACTCTACTTGCCATCCTGGTCATCGCCGGCTACTACCTGCTGTTCATCATGGGCGCCGGGCTCGCTCGCCAAGGAGTGGTGACGCCTGCCGTTGGCATGTGGATCGCCAACGTTGTTCTCGCCCTGGTCGGATTCGCGCTTCTTCCGCGTATGGAGATCTATCGCAGTGAGAAATCGCCCTTCGCCTTTCTTGCGCGGCTGAGCGCCTTCTGGCGCTTGCTGCGTCGCCAAAAAGCTCGCGCTATTGCAGCGGCCGCGAATATCCGCGGAGAGAATGGCCGCTCGCGTTCGGTTACTCGGGTGTCGTCCTGGGATATCCCAACCATCGTCGACTTGTACCTCCTGCGTCGATTTTTCTACTACTTCGCGGTTATCATGGGCGCCTTCATCCTGCTGTTCGAAACCTTTACATTTTTCGAATTGCTCGACGACATTGCTCGCCACCACGTCCCGTTCCTGGTTGTGGTGAACTACTTCCGCTATCTCATTCCCTACCTCGTCTACCAGCTTTCGCCGCTCGGCGCGCTCGTCGCAGTTCTCGTGACTTTCGGCGTCATGAGCAAAAACAACGAAATCGTGGCCTTCAAAGCCAGCGGCATCAGCCTCTACCGCCTGGCTGTCCCTCTGCTCATTACCGGCCTTATCCTCGCTGGAACGCTACTCATCCTCGACGACACCTATCTCCCTTACGCCAACCAGCGCCAGGACGCGCTACGCAACCAGATCAAAGGCAAGCCTGCCCAAACGTACACCCGCCCGCAGCGCTGGATTTTTGGGGAAAACTCCAAGGTCTACAACTACGATCTCTTCGATCCCAACGAAAAACTCTTTGGCGGCCTAAGCGTCGTCGAACTCGACCCGGTCACGTTCCAGATGCGCCGCCGCGTTTTCGCAACGCGCGCTCGCTGGCTCGACACCGAAAAAACCTGGGTACTCGAATCCGGCTGGGTCCGCGATTTTTCGGCTGGCACCATCACCCGCTACGATCCTTTCAAGGTCACCACGCTCGCCGAACTCACCGAGCCTCCCACATACTTCAACCGCGAGGTCATTCAGGCCTTCCAGATGAGTTGGCGCGATCTCGGTCACTACATCGAAAGTTTGCACCGCGCTGGATTCGACGTCTCCACGCTTACCGTGCAGTGGCACAAAAAATTGGCCTACCCGCTAATCGCCCCAATCAGCATGATGCTCGCCATCCCCTTCGCCGTACTCGTTGGCAGCCGCGGCGCCATCGGCGGAGTAGCCTTGGGCATCGGCATCGGCATCGTCTACTGGGCTGTAGCCGCTCTAATGGAGGCCATGGGCGGCATTGGCCAGCTTCCTCCGGTCCTAGCCGGCTGGTCCCCTGACCTTATCTTCTTCCTCTTCGCCCTGTACTTCTTCTTCAAGATGCCCACCTGATTTCTCGGCCTGGGGTGCCGCACTCATTGCACCTTGCCGCAGCAAAGGGTGCGGGTTTAGAGTTAAATTTCGCCGAAATCTTCAGACCTACCCTAAACTACCAACTCAAGCGCTCGGAAAGAGCGACAATCCAGCGAGAGAAACTCCCAATTATGCGAATGCTAATGGCGTCCGGTGTGTGTTCTACTCGCGGGGATTTGCATCGCAGCCGTTATCCACGAAACAGCAACCTATCCTACTCCGGTCAGGAGAATTTTTGGCTCGGTCATTGGTCACGGCAACGTAAATCCCGGCGTGACAGTTGAAGTGTTCGACAAACCTGAGGTGTGGGCTGACGATTCGCTCAGCCTGAGCGAGAAACGCAAGCGGCAACAGCTAATCGCTAAGACCTCAACTGACTCAAAAAGACGGTTCGATTTTCGGGGATTGCCCAAAGGGGCTTACGAAGTTCAGTTCTCCTCGGGGCAGAGTCGATGAAACATTCTTTCGGTCTTGGTCAACGTCGACCCCTCAGGTTCTCAAGACCGTCTTTGCGTCCAGTTGGGCCTCGAAGGAGCCGGACCAAAATCATCAGTGGCGAGCTGCTCCTAGTACGTACTTGTCCGTAACCCCGTTAATCGGGACGTGCGCGCATGTGGGGTTTGTTGTATAACGGGGCGAAGAGAATAAACAACGCTGTAACTCTTTGAGGGAAACTCGGTGATGGGA
>DASXLU010000091.1:0-7336 GCA_036496065.1 Candidatus Acidiferrum sp. | reverse complement strand
ATAGAAATCTGAAACCATCCCGACATCCTGCAGTCGCTGCACCCAGGTCGATTCTTCGATGGGCACATAGAAACAGGTAACCGCCCCTGTCTTAGGGTTTGCCAACGGGGCAATCTCTTTGCGCAGATAGTCCGGCTCAACGCGCACATCGCTGTCGCTGATCACAAGGTGTTCATGTGAGGCTTCCTCTACAAGTCGTGCCAGTTTTGCCACTTTGTCGTTGGTCGCAATGCGGCCTGATCCAATCACAATACGAATCTGGCGTTCCGGAAAGTCGCGGACGAGTTGCTGCAACACCGGGAAAACCGGGTCACTTGTGTCACTGACGCAGAATAAAATCTCGTAGTCGGGATAGTCCTGGCGGCAGAAGCTTGCGAAGTTCTCATAAGCCTCCGGATCAAGTCCACGCACCGGCTTCAGGTTGCTCACCGGCGGCAAAAACCCGCCAGTCTTACCCTCTCTAGCCCGCGTTGTCAGAAAGAACCGTAAAGAACTAAGGATTGCGAGAGCATAGTAGATAAAGGGGATCGCTGCAATCCCAAGCAGCACATCCCGCCATAGGAGGATCGTCATAGGCACCAAAGAAGACTTCATTAGTCTAGCGGAGGCCGAGCTGAGGCTTCCTATCTAGCGCCAGTCATTTTCAGACTGCCCCAAAAAGCGCTGAAGGCTTTGAGGGAGATCAAGAAGGGCCGCTCCCCAGTCTTGACGCCATAAGAATCATCTGCACCGTTACCGAACTGAGTCTAGTCTAAATAAGCGGGATTCGCGGCCATACTACGGTATTTTCTGGTTCCAGGAAGGTGCCTTACGGAATCGTACGATGATTGGTTTCAGGGTTGCAAACTCGCGAGCACTGGGTTCGACGCGGTCGGTCCGCCGCGCTTTCGGGTGGAGTTTGAGGTTCGGCCTGCTGGCCTGTGCGGTTCTGGCTGGACTCCCTGCTTCTGTTCCAAGGTCATATGCACAGTCAGCAGCTAAGTCCGGGATTCTCGTCTCCGTGATGGATGGCGAAGGGCATCCGTTGGCAGGCGCAACGATCGAAGGCAGATCAGGTTCAACGTTACTTTGCCAAGCAGTCACAGATGCTCATGGCGTCGCTACGCTCAGTGATTGCGGTTCTACCGACGGGCTCCGACTTACTGCAAACCTGGCAGGATACTTCCCTGCTAATACCGTCGATCCGCTGAAAGATGGAACGCCAATTGCGATGACGCTCCCCAAGAAGATACTCGTGCAACAAACCACTGAGGTCCAGGCTGAGCCGCAGAGCGCGTTGACGGAAGGCGTAAGCAGCGAGGCAAAGCTGCCTGTAGAAAACGCCACCGTTAGTCCCCTACGCCCCAGCACGTTGGTCGATGCGCTCCCTCTGGTGCCTGGCGTCATACGAACACCCGATGGCCGCGTTCAGATCGCTGGCCAAGACGAAGAACACAGCTCCCTGCTGGTCAATTCGGTCAATGTGAATGACCCCGCCACCGGCAGCTTCGGCCTAAGTATCCCCATAGATAGCGTGGATATTCTCAAGGTAATGCAGTCGCCTTACCTGGCTCAATATGGAAACTTCACCGCAGGGATTGTCAGCGCGGAGACGCGTCGCGGAGGAGACAAGTTCCGCTACAGCCTCAACGATCCACTACCGGACACCCGAATCCGCAGCGGCCACATTGTAGGATTCGCGGACGCATCGCCCCGTCTGAATCTGAGTGGTCCACTGATAAAAAATCACCTGTACTTCCTCGAAGGCTTTGAGTACCTCATGCGTAAGGCCGAGGTACGCACTTTGCCATTTCCAGCCAACATCACTCGCTCTGACGCATACAATTCGTTCACGCAAATCGATGCGCTTCTGGGCGAACGCAACAGCATCACCGCTACCCTCCACTTCGCGCCCCACTCAGTACAGTACGCCAATTTGAACTACTTTGATCCGCAGCCAGTGACGCCTAACGCCGACTATCAGGAAAACACGGGAACCATCAGCGAACACTTTGGTATTGGTGGCGGGGTGTTGACCTCCACTTTCTCGGGTACCCGGTTTGTTACGAATGTCACCGCACAAGCTCAGGGAGAGATGTTTCTCTCGCCAGTGGGCGACTCTGGCAGCTATTTCGGTCAGCAGAGTCGCGAGGCTACGCGCTTCCAATGGATGGAAACATGGAAACCCTCAAGCATCAATCTCTTCGGACAACATGTCCTGCAAATCGGGACCGTGCTTGCCCACGCTGAAGATGAGGGGCGGGTCATTGATCGCGATGTAAGCGTTCAAAGTGCCTCAGGCCAGTTGCTGCGTACGATTACCTACGATGGCAACGGGGCCTTCAGCCTCTCAGATCTCCAATCGGGCGTCTATGGTCAGGACCATTGGATTCTTAATTCTCGAGTCGCCGTAGACACCGGATTGCGCTGGGAGACCCAGTCTCTCACCCATACAAGCCGGTTCGCGCCGCGCTCCGGCTTGACTTGGACGCCCCGCGCAAATAACGCCACTGTCATTCGCGGAGGCATCGGAGTCTTTTATGACACCCTGCCGCTCAACACGTATGCGTTCAGCAGCTACCCAGAGCAAATCGTCACAACATACGACAGCAGCGGCAATATTACGGACGGACCGCGACGCTACCTGAACCTCACCAGTATCGCATCGAACTCAGGATTTCCCTTTATCATTCAGCAAAACAAGAGCGGCAACTTTGCCCCCTACAGCGTGGCCTGGAATGTGGAGGCCGAGCATGAGGTGACGGAATCTCTCATGCTTCGGGTCCGCTATATCCATGCGGATGGACAGAATCAGCTCACTCTTGTGCCAGAAACCACGCCCGCAGTAAGCGCTCTGGTCCTCGGCAGCTCGGGCACGCTGCAAAGCAGTCAGACGGAGCTCACTGCGCGGCTTGGAGCCAGTACGCAACGCCAATTCTTTTTTTCCTACGTCCGCCAATCGGCCCGGGGCGACCAAACCGATGCATCAAGCTACCTAGGTGATTTTCCTATGCCCGTAGTAAGTTCGCCGATTATTGCCAGCACCCCCGGCGAGGTCCCGAACCGCTTCCTGTTCTGGGGAACCTCCGTTTTGCCGAAGCGAATGCGAGTCACGCCGCACATTGAGTATCGCGACGGATTCACCTGGCAGCCAATGGATGCCCTGCAGAATTACATTCCGCTTTCGTCCTACCAACCACGCTACCCGCGATATTTTTCCGCAGACGTACGGGCCTCCAAAGATGTCAATGTCGGACCGCATCATGCAGTTCGACTCTCTTTCACGGTGCGGAACCTGACGAACCATACCAACCCGCTGCAAATTCACAACACTGTCGCTGACCCGCAATACGGCATGTTCTTCGGCGAATATGGCAGACATTATTTGTTTGATTTTGACTTTCTCTTTTGACTGGAGTCACGCACCGGGATGGTTAAGGCAACTGTTAGGGCAGTTCGCGGTAATTCAGCAGAACAATGCCGACCACTGCGAGGCATAGCGGCCAGAGGTAGCCAGCAATTGTTGTCATGCGGCTCCTGGGCAAACGCAGTTCCAGCCATCGGCCGCAACCCGCGGTCATACCAAGCAGGGCAATTGGGGTGTGGCTCATCTCTGCGAGCATCGATTCTTTGATGTCCTTGGCCGAATGCTCGTGTGTCAGCAACAGCGCAGCCCCGACAGCACACATCGCCGGAAAAATGTAAGAGGCCCACCGTGCTCTCAACTTGCCTGCCTGCACGGCGGATTCGAATGCTGCGAAAACTACAATCAGGAGCGCCCCGACACGATGTTGCAGGACGTCGGGCGCAGCAAAACTCTGCCAAAAGGGGCGTGGCCCAAGGGGCCAGTTCTCCGGGTCAGCGCGCAGCAGGATGAAGACAGCCAAACCGGCGAAGCTCAGCGGCCAGAAGCGTGCCCAGCGCATTGTGCGGTGCCGACTGAACAGCGCCAGCAGCCCTGCGATGAGCACAATCAGGCCCGCCCAGTGATGGTTGTACTCCGACCACGCTCTGTCGGTGTCGTCGCTGCCAACAGTAGGAACGAACTGGCTGTCCTGGACCGCCGCAGCGAGTGAACTCGGAGGAGTCAGCGCAGCCAGGGGTGGACTGCTCATGCGCGGCGTTTCCGGGTGCAAGCGCACATAAATCTCGTGGGCTGTCAATCTATCCTGAGCGGTGACATCGACTGCGGGCGCCTGGGCCGTCAGCGAAGCTGCTGTCAGCACTGCGAGAAATCCCAGACAAACCTCCGCCTCGACCACCCGGCGCAGCCGCGCCAGTACAGGTCCAGGATCGCTGGCCAGACGCCGCAGCAGAAACCAATTTCCGGCACCGAGTGCAATCATCGCCAGAAAAAGGTAGATCTTTGCAACCAGCATGATGCCGTACGCGGTGGTGTACAGCCCGCTCCACGATCCCATGTAGAACCATGCCATTCCTATTCCCGCCGACACGAGCGTCGCCGCGCCCAGGAGCGCCATCGTGGAGTAGCGCTGGGTCAAACGTCGTGCTTCGTCGAAGTCTTCGACGCGGCCTAAAGAAATTAACAGATAAGCCATTGCGCCAACCCAAACGGCTGTGCCCAGGTGATGTGCCGCAGTGAGAATCGCGAGCAGAACGCGATGCTCGATGCGCGCCTCCGCATGGCTGGTAGACACGGTGGCCGATAGCAGCAGCAGGCTTAAGGGAAGCATCGCCACGGTAGCTTTATCGCTTTTCAGCCGAGCGCAGCTCCAGAGCCCAATCGCGAACAGGATTGCGAAGAGGTCGGCCTGGAAGAAGCTGGTGGTCGTCACATCTTTGAGCGTCAGATCCGAGCCGCCTATCAAGAGGGCGCCGGATAAGGAAACCAGAACAAGGTCGCCAACCGCAAACGCGAGTGCCGCCATCCTGATACCGCGGCGGCAAAAATCTTCGACGGCCGCGCTCGCCCTCGCCGGGCGTACTACAGCCAGGAGAAAGGCAACGCCTCCCAGCAGCAACGCCTCGAAAGCCAGCGTTGCCGCGCGTGCTATAACGCTCAGCAGATCGAAATCGCGCAGGAGCCAGATCAAGAGATTAGTCTACTGTACCTGGAAGGGAACTTTGCCGCGCGTTATATGTCCATCCGTCGCCAGGACCTGCCAGCGCAACACATAGGCCCCCTTGACGAGTCCGGTCAACTTGGCGGACAGCAAACCGGGCTCCGGCTCGCTCTCGATGGCGACCTTCTCCACTCTTCCGTCAGGGGCGAGCAACGTCAGGGTCGAGTGTGCCATATCGACCCGCGAATTGTATTTGAGGAGGACGGCGACCTCTGGTCCTGAGACGGTGCTGTTAGCTCCTGGTTGAGAACTCACCAGCACGGCGTGCGCTAACGCCACTCTGGGAGCAACCAGCACAATACCGGAAGCAACCACGATGGCCACTACAAACCAAGGCGCAAACATCCGAGCATTCCTGCGCATATCCAATCCGATTCTCCCTCCAACAAGTATGTCAGCAGCCTCAGCGCGATGCCTCGCCTGAAATTGCTGCCCTAAGACAATATCACCGTCCGTATGAATATGAAACGCGGTCGACGGGCTAGAGGTCAACCGAGGATTGTTTCGACAATATCGGGACGTTGTTGCCGAGGGGTCGAAACCATGAGCAGTATTTATGGCTAGCAAGGGAAGGAGTGGTGCTGCTTCAGGGATTTCTGTTCGCGCATCCGCCTCGGGTCGCTGCGCGCTCCACTATCTACCCGAAGGTGACTGGCTTTGTGGAGACCGTGACCCGTGGATCGTGGCTCCGACGTTCAGCGTGGTCGGTTGCTCTTTCGGCTCACCGCGGCCGAACTCATTAGCCCGCGTTCTGTAGACGATTTCGAACCCTCCAGGGCTTGGAAGTCTCTTAGACTCCATGAAAAACAGTGGAGGCCGAAGCCTCCACTGTCGAGAGAACTGCAAGTTGGGTTGGTTCTAGAAGTTGACCTTCAGAGCGAACTGCCCGAAGCGACGCTCGTCATTGCTACCGCCGGCGACGCCACCCTTCTGTGCCTGGATCGCATTGCCATTACCCACATCGTTATTTACCGCGAGAATGTAAAGGTTGTGATGGTTCAGGACGTCGAATCCCTCCGCACGGAATTCGAGGTTAACCTGCTCATGAATCGGGAACGTCTTGCTTAGAGAAGCATCGACGTTCCAGGCTCCAGGCCCACGGAAGGCATTGCGGGCGGTCATATCGGCCGGGAACGGGCCCCAGTCGGAGATTCCATTCGGAAAGCTAGCAGTTGCAAGCGCTGGATTGGCGAACGAGTTCGCCGCGGGTAGCGTACCAATCGTATAGAGGT
This sequence comes from Candidatus Acidiferrum sp., assembly GCA_036496065.1. Taxonomy (GTDB): domain Bacteria; phylum Acidobacteriota; class Terriglobia; order Acidiferrales; family UBA7541; genus Acidiferrum. The sequence continues at coordinate 1,041 of DASXLU010000091.1, read as the reverse complement.
TGGGTCCGGTGGCCGCGGCGCCACCTGGGATCGATTTGAAGGTATGCTGCGGCACGACACCGCTGGCTGGCGTATACCGCGCGACGTTGTAGCCCGAGGCATTGTTGGTTGTGTCGAAGTAGGTGAACGGCGTACCAGTGCGGACAGTATAGATACCCGTGACCTGCCAGCCGCCAAATGCCTCGTTGAGAAGACTGCGCGAAGAGCCAATCGTCGGGGTCTTGTAGATCGGAGCAAACACAAAGCGGTGACGAATATCGAAATCGCCGCTGCCGTGATCCAGAGCTGGATTGAATGGATTCGTGTAACCCAGGCTGAATGCGTTGTTCGTCTCTGAAAATGTGGTGCTCAGGTCGTCCGTTTCGTGGGCCAGGGTGTAATTGGCAACGAAGCTCAGACCCGTGTGATACAGGTTGCGGCTCTCGAATTTGACATTCATTCCATGGTAGTAAGAGTCGCCGTTGGATCCGCGATTGTTGATGTCGGAGTATTGGGGATTCAAACGGGTAAGCTTCTGATAGACGCTACCGGTATTAGGATCGATGCGGCCCTGAGGATCGGTGACGGGATCGCCAAGCAACGCATTGCCGCTGCCAATTCCGTTGTAATTCTTGATGTCGTACAGATGAAGACCACGGGAACCCGTGTACTCCACTGAGACGACGGTGTTAGGAGCGAGCTGTTGCTCTACTGCCATGCTCCAGAATTGAGTCTGGGAAGTACGAATATTCTGGCTGATATTGCGCAGGCTGGTTGGAGGCAGCGGAACATTCCCGCTGGCAGCCGAAAGTGGTCCGGAGTTGGAACTGGTGACTGTCGTGTTGTTGACGACGACCACAGCAGAGTTGGGCGGGTTCTGGATCACGTTGAAAGTTACGTTGCCGAAGTTGCGCTCGTAGCTGATGCCGTAACCACCGCGGACCGAACTCTTGCCATTGCCGAATACGTCATAGGCGAACCAAATACGTGGGGAAACCGTGCCATACTGGGGAGCCCACAGACCATGGACCGGGCTGTTGGGGCTGGTCAAGACCTGACCGG
>DASXLU010000090.1:0-6887 GCA_036496065.1 Candidatus Acidiferrum sp. | reverse complement strand
GTCCGGCGCGGTTTTATCGCGATAGGCAAGATACGCGGCCAACGCAAACCCGGCGCGTTTCTGGAATTCGTTCTTACGGGAGCTCCATAGACGCGCTTTTGACCAGGCAGGCTTGGCGAAAACGAAGAGATGGCAGCACGTGCCGTCGCACGTATCCCAATTATCGAACTCGCGCACCCAGCTTTCCATTTGACTTGCGGTTACTTTGCATGGCTCATCCACCATTCCAGCAAGGATCCGCGCATCGTGAATGCCAGTTTGCCAGAGTTGCAGCGCGATCTGGTGATTCTTGCCGATTCGCTTGGCGATCGCATCCAAGTCAGGCTTGGCTACACCATAGCAAATCTTCGCGCGTATCCCGAAGCGTGCCATCCCCTCCACGTTGCGGCGTGTCCCTCGCTCCTTCAGCTCAGCCACGATTTGCGAGACGTCGTGCTTCTGAAGTGCGCCGTCGCTCGCAGCACGCACGCTAGAACGTCTTGTCTGAGTCGATGAGGATCGTGACCGGGCCTTCATTCACCAGCTCCACGGACATCATTGCCTGAAAAATGCCGCGACCTACGTTGACGCCAAGTTTCTGCAGAGCGTCGCAAAATTCTTCGTAGAGTTTCTTGGCGATCTCGGGCGGGGCGGCCGAGATGAAGCTGGGCCGGCGCTGTCCGCGCGCGTCACCATACAACGTAAATTGCGATACTACCAGCGCGGCGCCTTTCACATCGAGCAGCGAGCGATTCATCTTTCCCTGTTCATCTTCAAAAATACGCAGATTGGCAGCCTTTTCAGCCATCGCCGCGGCCACCGCGGAGTTATCTTCTTTTCCTACGCCGAGCAGAACCATCAGCCCTGCCGCGATTTCTCCGGTGACGTTTCCATCCATCGTAACTTTCGCACGGCTTACCCGCTGCACCACCAATCTCACGCAGCCTCCTCGGAATTATCGGCGATCAAGCTATTGTTTCACGGGCTTGCGCGGCAACAAATCGGGCAATTGCGCCACATTGTACGCAAACACTGCCAACACCTGCGCGCCCTGTGTCAGATCGTCCCAGCGCACGCGTTCCAGCACGTCCGCCTGCGAGTGATGCGTCTTGTCGTAGTCCGCGGGATCTTGCACGCACCAGAATCCCGGCACGCCTGCCTGATCGAACGGAATGTGGTCCGAGCCGCCTTCGCTGCGCAAGGTTGGCTCCATGATGCCTGCGGATTCGGCCAGCGGATACAACACCCGGCTCATGGGTTCGAGCAAAGCATAATTGCCCATCAGACCAATCGTAAGCACTCTGCCGGTTCCACTGTCGTCCACCAACATACCCGATATTTTCGGAAGTTCCTCTTTGTGCGCCGCGACATACGCTTTCGAGCCGTTCAGTCCCTGCTCTTCGCCAGTGAACAACACAAAACGAATGGTGCGTTTTGGTTTCACGCCGATTTTCTGCAGGGCGCGCGCCGCTTCCAGCACCGCCATCGAGCCCGTGCCATTGTCTGTCGCGCCGGTGCCCAAATCCCAGGAATCGAGATGTCCGCCGATGATTACAACTTCGTCGGGCTTTTCCGTGCCGCGAATTTCCGCCACCGTGTTGTATACCTGCACGGGCTTTCCGCTGAAGGAACTTTGCAAATTCAGTTCGACCTGGACAAGGCCGCCTTCGTCGAGAAGTCTCCACATCTGCATGTAATCTTCGCGAGCCACGAAGGCCGAAGGAACGGTGCCCTGGGTATAGTCGCCGCTGACCGTCGTCATATTCAGCAACCCATACATTTTTTCCGAACCCAGCAACAGCGCTGTGGCCTTTTCATCGGCCACAAGTTTTCGAGCCGCTGCACGAAGTCTCCCCGCCGCGCGAGGATCGACATTCTCATTTTGCTTAGGGTGCATCAGCGGAAGCGTCCCCTCGCCCCACGGAGTGAGCAAGGGATTCTCTGGCGGAAATAATTCCTGCGGCCTGCCAAGCAGCACAATCTTGCCGGCCAATTTTCCTTTGTACTTCTCCAGGTCCTCCGCTTTGTCGGCCTCAATGCCGACAACTTCGGCTTTCACTGTCCCATTGGTCGCGGGAGACCAGCCCAAACTTGCCATCGTTAGTTCATGCACAGTGGGAGACACTATTCGCCCGTTGGATGATCCGCGCGTCCAGCTATTGGCAATCGTCCAGGATTCCAGATGCGCATTTTCCGCGCCGACATTTTTGAATTGCTCTTCGGCCCAGTGGCTGGCCTGATCGAGCTGCGGCGAACCGGTAAGCCGCGGACCGATGTGCGTGGTCAGATACGTCAGGTCTTTCTTGATTTGATCTTCATCGGATTTTACTTGCGCTGCAATTCTCTTGTCGATCTCGGCAATCGGATCGCTCTTCGGCGCGTCGATTTTCGATGCCGTTCCTACCCCTGCAGCCGGGGACGCGGTGTTGGCGGTAGCGGCGGGTGCCAACGGCCTTCTCGGCAGCATCTCAGGCAATTGCGCAGTGTTGTATGCCCATGCGGCGAGTACCTGCGCGCCCTGATTGATGTCGTCCTTCCAAACTTTATCAAAGGTGTCCGATTGGCTGTGATGCGTCTTGGGATATTCCGCCATATCTTGCGCGCACCAGAATCCGGGAATGCCGGCTTCGTCAAATGACAAGCTATCGGTGCCGTACTCACGAGCCATCGTCGGCTCCAGCATCTTCAGATCGTGTAGGGGCGCAATTACCTGGTCGACAAACGGTCGAGCCGGATAATTATCGTGCAGTCCAATCGCCAGCACGCGTCCCGTGCCGCTGTCGTGAATCAATGCGCCGGAAATCTTGGCGAGGTCGGCTTTGTGCGCCTTCACGTATTCTTTCGAACCGATCAGGCCCTGCTCTTCGCCGGTGAACAGCACGAAGCGAATAGTGCGCCTGGGCTTCAGATTCAGCTTGGCCAGCGCGCGCGCCGCTTCGAGCACGGCCGTCGAGCCGGTGCCGTTATCGGTCGAGCCTGTCGCTAAATCCCACGAATCAAGATGCGCGCCGATGAGCACGATTTCGTCCGGCTTCTCCGTTCCCGGCAAATCGGCAATGGTATTGAACACCTGCACCGGTTTTGCGCTGAGCGAATTCTTAATTTCCAGTTCCACGTTCACCGGGCCATTTTTCAGCATGCGGAAAATCTCGCGATAACCTTCGCCCGTCACGAAAGCGGAGGGAATCGTGCCCAACTGAAAAGGTTCCGTGGTGCCGCTGGTCATGTTTAGCAACGCGTGAGGTTTGCCGGCATCGCGCAAAATCGCGATCGCGCCCTCGTCGACAAGAAATTTCCGCTGTGCCTTCACGCTCGCCAGATATTTTTCATAGGGATCGGGTGCGGCAGGCTGGCCCGCAGGCGGGGGAGGCTCTTCGAGCGGATGGTAGACCTCGGCGTTGGTATCAATAGAACGGGGCGGCGAAAGAGGTTGCGGGTCCTGGGTGATTACGATTGCGCCGCTGAGTTTGCCGTGAAATTTCGCAAAATCCTCGGGTTTTTTCGCATCGAAGTAGACCACGGGCCCGCGCACGGTGCCTTTGGTATTCGGTGACCAGGCAGTCGACGCGATCGTCAGCGGATGTTCGGTCGGCGCGATGATTCTCGCTTTAGCAATTCCTCTCGTCCAGGCATGCGGAATCGAATATTCCTCCAGGTGGACATTCGTGAGTCCGTATTTCTTGAACATGTCCGCGGTCCAGTCGTTGGCCTGCTTGAGCAACGGAGAGCCGGTCATTCGCGGGCCGATGCGATCCGACAGATATTCCAGGTTGCTCATCAGTTCGCTGTGATCGCGAATCTCGGCAAGAATCTTCGTGTCCGCATCGGCGAACGAATTCGACTCTTGGGGAGGTGCGCCGGCCAGACGCCTTCCTGCGCTAAGCGAAAGCAGCGCGACGCTCGTCAGCACAATCGTTCTAACGATTCGGTTCATTGGCTCTCCCTGATGGATTCAAACACAACTCGCGACTCGATTGCCTGAGCAGCCTAATTCCGGTGCACACGTCATGGGGTCTATCTCTTAGACGCACGGCGTTTGCTGGCAGCGCGAGAACCGCTCTTCTTTTTTGCTTTTCGCGGTGTTGGCTGACATTTTGGACAAAAATGACTGCTTCTTCCGGCCACGATGATTCGGCGAATCGGCGTTTTGCAGTGGAAACAAGGCTTCCCTTCTCGTCCGTAGACTCGATGGCGTTGCTGATATTCTCCCGGTTGGCCTTTTGCGTCAACGAAGTCCGATATTGTGGAACCGCGCAGCAAGATCGCGTTTTGCAGGATGGTTTGCAGGGCTCGGTATAAAATCCGTAACTGCTCAGGCTTCAGCTTCGAGCCCAACTGCTCCGGATGAATCTTGGCCTTCCACAAACTCTCATCGGCATAGATATTTCCGACGCCGCGCAGCACTTGCTGATTCAGTAGCAAGGCCTTGATGCGGGTCTTGCGTCGCTGGATTTCTTTCACGAATTCGTCGCGTTTCACTTCGAGAGGATCAGATCCAAAACGCTTTAGTTCTTTTGTCAAAACCTCGCCGGCGAGATAGGCCATACGTCCAAAGCGTCGCGGGTCCACGTAGCGAAGCTCACGCCCGTCATCGAGCAGGAAAACAACGTGTGTGTGCTTCTGGCGCGGCTGCTCAACCAGCACCGGCGCCAGCATTCCGGTCATGCCCAGGTGAACGAGCAGAGCCTCTTCTTCGCTTTTGGCGCTAGCGCTGGCACTTTCCTTTTGCTGCAGTCGCAACAAGAGAAACTTGCCGTATCTTTCCACCACGCGAATCTCGCGGCCCGGCAAAAAACGCTCGACATCTTCCGGATTGTCGATGAAATCCGTTTTGCCCAGGGTTACGCCAACAATGCGACGGCCCGCAACGCTGAGATGCAGTCCGCGGGCGACGGTTTCAACTTCAGGAAGTTCTGGCATGATTCCTCGGTTTTCTCAAGTTACCACATTCGCTTCTTCGATGAGGGCGGACGAGGCGTGGTACATTTTCGTCGGAGGAGACGTGCGTATGTTTTCGGCTTTTCCGGGGCGTGCTCGGCCAAACATTTTATGCTGATTGGCAAACGCAATCCGGTTTTCGCGGCTCGCACGATTTCCCTGCGTGGCGCTAACTACAAATATCAGATTTTCGCGCCGAACGACTGGTCGGCTTCGCGAAAGTGGCCGGTAATATTATTCCTGCATGGCGCTGGGGAACGCGGCTCGGATGGCGTGCGGCAGACGCGCGAAGGCATCGGCAAGGCTATTCGGCGCGATCACACACGTTTTCCGGCGATCGTGGTGCTGCCGCAATGTCCGAAAGAAAATTGGTGGTCGGCACCCAGCATGGAAGAATTTGCGCTCTCCGCGCTCAATGCGGCCACGGAGGAGTTCAGCGGCGATCGCGGCTGCATCTATCTAACCGGCCTTTCGATGGGCGGATATGGCGCATGGGACATTGCAGCGAAAAATCCCGGCAGATTTGCGGCGCTCGTACCTATATGCGGCGGAATCGTGACGCCAGCCAGCCTGCAAAACAAATATCCAGAGCTGCACAAGACCGCATATGCAGATGAGCCGGCGAGTTACGCAGAGATCGCGGCAAAAATCGGTAAAACGCCAGTCTGGATTTTTCACGGCGCGAGAGACGCGGTAGTGCCACCTGATAACTCGCGAAAAATGTTTGCCGCGTTGCAAGAAGCGGGTGGCGACGTGCGCTATACCGAATATCCGCGTGTGGGCCACGAATCCTGGAAGAAAGCCTATGCGGATCTGGAATTATGGGCGTGGCTTTTTTCCAAATCGCTCTAGCCACTTACCGCGCAATCTTCGCGAAATAGCTCCCGTTCAGCCGATCATTGCGCTTTTTTCTGGTAGTCCGGATACGGCGGATGATCCGGAATGGTCACGGGGTTCTTCTTTAGATTGTCCATGGTGACTTGCACGGCTCTTTCAAGTTGCGGATCGTGTCCCGCCGCCACGGAGGCGGGGTCGTTTTCCACTTCGATGTCCGGTGCGATTCCGTGATTCTCCACTTCCCATTCGCCCTTTAATCCATAGATCGCGGCGCGTGGCGCCATCACGAAACCACCATCCATAAGTGATGGATATCCACCGATGCCCACCAGGCCGCCCCACGTCCGCGTTCCCACAAGCGGGCCGAGTTTGTCTTGCCGGAACATCCACGGGAAAGCATCGCCGCCAGAGCCGGACATTTCGTTGATGATCATCGTTTTCGGGCCGAACACTTGCGCCAAAGGCGAGCACCACTTATCGCCTTCGCGAGTGATCGCGCAGTTGCGTAATGGACGGCCAATCATGTCGATCATGTAGTCGGCAATCGCGCCGCCGTGATTGTAGCGCTCGTCGATGACCGCGCCCTGCTTGTCTGCTTGCGAGAAATAAAAACGGTTGAAATTGAGGTAGCCTCCTCTGGAAGTATCGGGCACGTGCACGTAAGCCAGCTTGCCGCCGCTGAGTTCATCGACCTTACGGCGATTGTCTTCTTCCCAGGTACGATTGCGGAGTTCGAATTCACTGTCCACTGGCACTACGGTAGCCTCGCGCGAGTCTTTGCCGTCGGCATTCGGTCCGACCTTGATGCGAATTTGCTTGCCTGCCGTATTCTCGAAGAAGCTGTACACATCTTCGGGAGGACGCACCTCGCGCCCGTTGACTTCGAGCAGGTAGTCGCCAACTTTCACGTTCACGCCAGGTTGGGTGAGCGGCGCGCGCAATTCCGGGTTCCAGTTTTCGCCATTGAAGATGCGGGCAAAACGGTAACGGCCGTTTTCGACTTTGTAATTCGCGCCAAGCAATCCGCCTTTCACTTCCGGCGCTTTTGGCACATCACCGCCGAAAATAAACATGTGCCCAACAGTGAGTTCGCCGAGCATTTCGGTGAACAGATGGTTCACATCGGCGCGGCC
>DASXLU010000089.1:0-4655 GCA_036496065.1 Candidatus Acidiferrum sp. | reverse complement strand
CTCGGCCACAAACGCCGCCAGGCCGGCTACGCTCGTTCTCTCCAGAAAATCGACGGGTGGTAAGTCGACGCCTAGCATTGTTTGAACTCGGCTTCCCATTTCCAAAGCCATGAGAGAATCGAGACCGAGCCGCTGCAGAGGTTGATCACTGTCCAGATTGTTAGCCGATGTGCCCAGCACCTTGGCCAAATGTTCGCGAATAAACGACTCGAGGAGCGCCTGTCTTGCTGCCGGCTCGGCCGTGAGCACCGCGCGCACCGCGCTGTCTTCCGCTGCGGGTCCCTTCTCCATATCTGCAGCTCCAAGCAGGTCAGCGAACCGCCGGGAACCACCCGCGCCGAGCAGACGCAAAGTGCGTTTCCAGTCGATTCGCAGTACACCTACCTGAACCGCTTCGCCACTGAGCAATTCGCCGAGTATTACCAGCATTTCTTGTGCTGGTATTGATTTTAATCCGATCTGTTCGAATCGCTGGTTGATTTCGGTATTTCGAGCCACGTACCCGACGTCCGCAACCGGGCCCCAGTTTACGGTTAACGCCGGGAGCCCACGATGCCGACGATAGTAGGCCAGGGAATCAAGGAAAGCATTACCCGCCGCGTAGTTCGCTTGTCCAGGGTTCCCAATCAGCGACGCGAAAGAGGAGAACAGCACAAAGAAATCAAGCGAGATGTTGACGGTAAGCAGGTGAAGGTTCCAGGCCCCCAACGCCTTTGGGGCCAGAACTTTCCACATGCGTTCTTGAGTGAGATCCCGTATCAGCGCGTCATCGAGCACCATAGCGGCATGGACAACGCCTCGCAGCGGAGGCATCGACTGGTGCACGGATTCGAAGACATTCCCCAACTGCTCGAACGAAGTGACATCGGCGCAGCGGGTGATTACCTCAGCGCCTTTTGTTTTAAGGGACTGGATCCCGGCTTGCGCAGCCGATGATAACGCTCCGCTGCGACCGATGAGAACGAGGTGACGAGCGCCGTTCTGGACCAGCCAATCTGCTACCGCTAATCCAATGCCCCCCAATCCTCCGGTAATCAAGTAAGTCCCGTTAGAGCGGAAGCGTGCTGGCTCTTTGAGTCGAATCAAAGGAATTCCTTCCGTCTCTTCCATGGACAGAACTATCTTTCCGATGTGCTTGGCCTGCGCCATGTGCCGGAAAGCGCTCGCCACCCTCCCCAGAGGAACAGGGCGGTAGGATATCGGATGAAGACTTCGATCCCTAATGAGCGCGATGATTTCCTGGAAAAGCAACCGCACAAGATCTGCGTTGTGGCCGTACATGTGAGCCAGATCGATCGAGAAAAATGCAAGATTCTTGTGGAACGGCCCCAAGCCTATCCGGGTGTTCTGGTAGATATCCCGTTTTCCGATTTCCAGGAAGCGTCCATAAGGGCGCAGTATGGAGAGGCTTTTCGAAATTGCCTCTCCGGCCAGGGAATTTAGGACTATGTCAACCCCTTCCCCACGAGTCAGTTCGAGCACCTCCTCGGCAAACTCCAGGTTGCGTGAATCCATCACTTGCGCGACACCCAATGCTTGCAATAGTTGACGCTTGCCAGTAGTCCCGGCAGTGGCAAAGATTTCTGCGCCCCTCCTCTTTGCCAACTGAACTGCCGCCAAGCCGACGCCGCCGCTGGCGTTGTGGATTAAGACCCGCTCGCGCGGCTGCATCCGTCCCAGATAGTGCAGCGCGTAATATGCAGTCAGGAAGGCAATCGGAATCGTGGCGGCTTCCTCATAACTCAGATGCTCCGGCTTGTGCGCAACAAAACGCGCGTCAACAGTGACGTGGTTTGACAGACAACCGGGACCGCAAGCGATGACCTCGTCTCCTGCATCAAATCCGTAAAGTCCCTGCCCGACAGCAACGATCCTCCCAGCGCACTCCATACCCAGTGCGGCCTCGTTGAATCCGCTCTCCGCTAATTCTTCGGGCAGCAGACCCATCGCCAGCATCACGTCCTTGAAATTGAGGCCGGTAGATCGAACCGCGATTTCAACCTCTCCGGAGCCGGGAGAGCGTCGGGCAACAGGATGAGCGGTGAGCGTTTCCAGATTACCTGGTATCTGCGCCGCAACGCGGAACGTTGAATGCGTGTTCTCCGCCTTCACTTCGTGGAGCGTCCTGGGGAACGCCCCAAAAAGGCGATGCACGTATCGAGCCTCTCCGCGAATGGCAATCTCGTCTTCTTTCTCGGCGGCAGCTAATTCCTCGACCAGCAACTGAATCTCATCCGGAGAGCCAGTCGCCAAATCCACCATCCGGCATCGAAGCTGCGGGTATTCATTGGCTATTACGCGACCCAGACCAAAAAGCGGAGACTGAGCAACGTCCACCTCGCCTGCGGCGCCCGGCACAAAATGCGCCTGCCGGGTGACTAGAAAGACCGCGGGCATGCCGGCGGTTTCGTCTCGGGCGAGAGCCTGGACCAAGTCTACCAGGCTGACGCAACTCAATCTCCATGCCTCCTCAAGCGCTTCTACGGATGCTTCCTCATAGCCGATAGTATCAAGGCCCCACAGGTGGACAATTCCCCGGCACGGCGCCGACATGTGCCGTAGTTCGGCTGTCAGGCACTGCATGTCTTCGGGATCTTCGGGTCGAACCTGATAGTTTGCGGCATCAATTTGCCTGAAACTATCTCCGGGCCAGACGCTGACGACATGGTCGCCCCGCTGCGTCAGCGCGGCCGCGATTTTCAGGGCAGCGCTCGGCTTGCCAGTCATGCCCCTGTCAGCAAAGAGCAACCAGGTTTCCGACTGCTCCGCCGTAGCCGGGGCGGCCCGTATGCCGAGATCAACTTCCGGGCCTCGGGTGAGGATCACCGAATGCACCGCCTTTTGCGGATCGTCACAGTCCGTTACAAAGGTTGTCTCAGTGAAGGAGGCCCGCTCTAGCAGGCCCTGCCAAACGTGCGGTGGGACCCAGGGATCAGCTCCGCGTACGTCCTCGTCGCTGAAAAGCCACCAGCCCTTCAGTAAACCAAACACCATGAGAGTGCCGAGCGGGGCGCGCATCCGTTCGATCAGAACCAACTCTCCCCCAGACCCGAGAAGCCGGGATACGCGTTTGAGGGTTCTCTGCAAGTCGCGCGTAGCATGCAGCACGTCGGAAGCAAGAATCACGTCGAACGAGTTAGCGGCGAATCCCTGCTCGATGGGATCGCTCTCGATATCCAGTGTTCTGTATTGGACGAATGAATATTCGCGAAACTTCTGCTCAGCCTGCGTCACCACCAGTGGCGCCAAATCGGTGAAGAAGTACTCCACTCGCTGGGGCGGCAGCATAGGAAGGACATAACTCGTCATCCCGCCGGTACCACCTCCGATTTCGAGCAGTCTTATGATTCGCCCTTCCGGGAGACCACGAGCAATTTGTGCGATCGCTGCTTTTACGAGCAAATTGTAGATACGATAAGTCGGCGAATCGGAATAGTAATGTTCTATCGTTGCATTAGCGCTTTCGGGTAAAATGAGGCTCAAGGGATCCGACTCCCCGCGCAAGAATGACGGCAGCGCCTCTCCGCATTCTCTTATTAGTATCAATTCGGCTTGAGCATCGGGAAACCGCTCCCACAGTGCTCTCCATAGCGGTAGTGGATCCCGGTCAATAGTGGCGACATCTTTCTCCGATAATCGTTGCAATAGGTGTCCAAGCAGTCGTCTGTGCTCAGGCCCGACGCCAAGTAGTTGGGCCAGCTGATCTGTCGAAATTTTGGAATGCCGAGCGGGATCCCACTGAAGCCTTCGCAGAGCCTGGACGACGTAGGCCGCCGCCATATCCGTCTGTAGAGGCAGAAACTCTGCGTAGTAGCGGTCGCGTCGAAGCCGTTCGCGCAAATGCTCCGCTTCTTCTCGAAGGCGTTGGGCCAATTGGAGAGAAGAAGGCAAATGATCCGAGTTGCGCGCCGCGCCGGCCTCCCTCAACCGGGGCTGCAGCTTCCATCGGTATTCGTAAAAAGATCCGTGGCCACTCGCGGTGGAGCGCTCGGTTAAGCGACAGGTAAATCCGCGGACTTCTGCGAGGCATTTACCTGTTTCGTCGACCAATTGAATTTCGCCCTTTAGCTCCTTACCACCTTGTTTGAGAAGCCGGGCATAGCTCAGCAGGCAGCGGCCGGGGACCCCATAGTAATCGACTTTCTCAATACGCACCGGGAGATAGAGGCTCCACGGAATATCGTGAACTTGCTCGCCTATCTCTGCCCCTAAAAGCACCTGAAAGCAGGAATCCAGGAGAACAGGGTGAAGTCGGTATTCACTCAATTGATCAGCAAGGCAGGTGGGAATCCCGATTTCGCCCAGCGCCTCGCCGTCGCCCCTCCACAAGCGCTCGATGCCTTGAAACATAGGGCCGTAGTTCAGTCCGACGCTCGCGAAAATCCGGTAGCACTCTGCCTTTGTTATGAGTTTTTGGCATCGCTTGCGGATTTCAGTGAGGGCGATCGTTTTCTTCGCCGAATGAGCGGTCAAAAGTTTTCCGCTCGAATTAAGAACCCAAGACGATGAGGTGCTGCCCTGACTCGAGATCTCAAAGGAGCTAGGGCCGGTGTCTAAGGTGACTTGCACACTCGAAGTTTCACCTTCCTTGAAAAGCAGCGCCTGGCGAAATTCCACGTCTTCCAAGGCGCAGGGTCGCGGCCCAAAAACCTCCT
>DASXLU010000088.1:0-5872 GCA_036496065.1 Candidatus Acidiferrum sp. | reverse complement strand
TCGCGCCACGATCGCCAACGCAATTAACGCGCCGAGAGTCAGCGGCGTCGCCAGTCGTTGCTTCCCGGGATTGTGGATGAACAACATTCCGCACGTCATGCCAATCAGAAATTCCGGCAGCCGCGCCAGCGGATGGAATTTCACCACGTTGAGCCACGTCGCATTCAGTACATTCGAATCTACGCCCGCCAGATGATCCGGCCGCAGCAGCACATAACCACCCGAAATCGCCAATCCCAGCAGCCAGAACGCACCCGGCATCCACAACAATTGCGAACTGCTGCGTTTCTCGAATCGCGGCAACAAAAATGGAAACAAAATATAGAAGAATGCTTCTACCGACAGGCTCCACGCCACCGCGTTCCACGCCATCGCAGCCGGTGGCACCCACGCCTGCAGCAACGTCAGCACCAGCCCCATCGCTACAAACGGATGCGCCGCCGACCAAACCAGAAACGGCACCTTGAACATGTACATGCCGAAATAAAAAAACGGCGCCGTCAGCAGTAACGAAAACGCGTACGCTGGATAAATCCTGGCAAATCGCGCGCGGTAAAACTGTTTTGCTGCCGTATGTCTTCCCGCGTAGGTGTACACAAGGATGAATCCCGATAGCACGAAAAACAGCGACACGCCGGTATATCCCATACCCGCGAAGCCGCTCATCGGCCCGGTCAGGAACGCGATTTTCGTTGCTTGCAGGTGAAACAGCACCACGTGCAGCGCCGCGAAAAATCGCAAGCTGGTCAGCACCGGTATTCGCGGTCGCGCTACCGTCAAATCCATGGCCACACTCCTGGTTCGACCCCGCTCTCAGGCAATTACCGGTTCATTCGCTCTGTTACTTGTAAAGACGCTATTCCTCCGCGTTTGTTTCATCACCTTAAGATTTTGCCTGTTCCTCGCGTACTTCTCTGTGATGTGCACCAGTAATCGCGCTTCTAGACGAACTGTCTCGCACTTGTAGGGACCGCCTTCCGCTTGCCGTGACGAAGGAAGGGAGGCGGGCCGCTCTTCGTATGAAGGCCTCGCCTCCACGCCCGCGACACCGCCTTTGCTGTCAAACCTAACCACGATCACCGAAACCCCCATCGCTACCACTCTCTCGCCCGCGCACAATTCACCGCCCACGCCCCTGTCCTCAATTTTCCCTTTGGTTCAGGTTTATTTCGCCGCGGAAATCGCTACATTAAGTGCACTCTACTGAGGAGACACGCCATGGCAACACCGCAAATGGCAAGAACACCGACCGCACCGCTCACGCCGAAGGCCGCCCTGTGCAAACTCAACCGCAACGGCCAATTCTGCAATCGCACCGCGCAGCCCGGCTACAGCTACTGCTGGAAGCACGTCCCCGGCTGGACCAACAAACTATCCTCGCTCGTAAAAAGCCTCCGCCGTTCTCACTAGCCGAACAGGGCCACCCGCGGACCTGCCGTTTCACTGCTTTGTCATCCCGCATGCCCAGAGCGAAGCGAAGGGACTGGAAGGCCGCGCTTTTTCAGCGGCCTGAAGCGGAGGGATCGTGGCAATAATTCAACCCAATCGCCATCACTGAGACCGCCATCATTCACATCGCTTCGCGCGGCACTCTCAACGATTCACCCCGCTCGCCAGAATCCCGCCATCCACCGCAATCAATTGCCCGGTCACGAACGACGCCGCATCCGACGCCAGAAACACCGCCGCCCCCACCAACTCTTCGCCCTTGCCGTAGCGCCCCATCGGCGTGCGCATCAGGAATTCGCGCCCTCGCTCTGTCCCTTCCAGCAACGCCGCATTCATGTCCGTCCGAAACACGCCGGGCAGAATCGCGTTCACCAACACTCCATGCCGCGACCACTCCACCGCCAGCGATTTCGTCAGCGAACCCACTCCAGCTTTACTCGCGCTGTACGCCGCCACTTCAAACAAGCCCAGTTGCGTTCCCAGCGACGCAATATTGATCACTCGTCCCGAACCTCGCTGCAGCATATGCTCGCCAAACACCTGGCATCCCAGCAGCGTTCCCTTCAAATTCGTCGCCACCACCTCGTCCCAATCTTCTTCCTTCATTTCCAGCGTCGGCAGCTTGCGAATAATCCCTGCCGCGTTCACCAGTATGTCGACCTTTCCGAACGCCTTCAGCACCGCCTCCCGCACCTCCACCAGCGAAGCTTTATCTTTCACATCGGAAGTCACGCGCAGAGTTTTCCGGCCTTTCCCTTCAATTTCCACGGCGGTTCTCTCCACCATTTCCCGCCGACGCGCCGAAACCACCACGTCCGCCCCAGCATCCGCCAATCCCAAAGCCACCGTGTGGCCCAATCCGCTCGACCCGCCCAGCACCACCGCAACTCTGCCAGCCAAACTGAAAAGCGCAGCTCCCATGAATAGAGAAATCCTCCATCGCAAAGTAACCTTTCGAACTTATACGATTTCCCGAAGAACTTCCTACACCTAAATCGTCCGCCTCAAACTCAACACCTCGTGCACATCGAACCCGTATACCTCCAGAAATGTTTGCTCCAGAAATTCTCGTGGCACTTCAAAGGCGATAAACTTCAGATACGGCGGCGGCGCGAACGCGTAGTTCGTAAGTCCATCCACGTCGAATGCTGTATTCCCGCGCGCCCGCTGTCCCAGCACGCACACCGAAATTCGCATTCGCTGGTTTCAGTTCCTGCAATGCAAGCCCGGTGGCGGTGCCGGAGATGGAAGGGAACTCTGGAAAATGGACTGAAGCGGCCGCACCCCTTTTGCAGAATCCAGCAAGCCAGCCGCACTCCAAACCCTTGTATAATCACTAGGCGTCCTCGGTGCGGGAGTGGCGGAACTGGCAGACGCGCAAGACTTAGGATCTTGTGGCCGAAAGGTCGTGGAGGTTCAAGTCCTCTCTCCCGCACCAACCTTTTTTCATCTCACCTCTTACCGGAGTCTTAACGGCATGCAGCAACCCACGGTCCGCGACGTTCTCAATCTCTACAATCCTTCCGATCCACTGGAGCGCGCCTTCACCATTCCCGCTCCCTGGTATTTCGATCGCCGCATCAATCAACTCGAGCGCTGCAGCGTCTTCGCCGCCAATTGGCAAATGGTCGGACGCCTCGATCAGGTCCGCGAGCCCGGCCAATTTTTCACCATCGACGTGAACGAAGAGCCACTCGTCGCCGTTCGCAGCGACGATGGCCGGCTTCGCGCCTTCTTCAACGTTTGCCGTCATCACGCCGCCGCTGTCGTCCCGCAGGAAAGTGGTTGCGCCAAGCAATTTCGCTGCCCGTATCACGGATGGACCTACGGCAACGATGGCGCGCTAAAAGGAATGGTGGAATTCGAGGGCGTCTGCAATTTCAATCGCGCCGATAACGGACTCGTTCCCGTGCGCGTCGACACCTGGGAAAATTTTATTTTCGTCAATCTCGATGGCCAAGCCGCGCCGCTGGCAGAATTTCTCGGCAAAGTTCCCGAACTCGTCGCCCCGCTGAAACTCGCTGAAAATCTTCAATTCTTCGATCGCCGCATCTACACGCTCAACTGCAACTGGAAAGTGTACGTCGACAATTATCTCGACGGCGGCTATCACGTTCCCCACGCCCACAAAGGACTCAGCAGCGTCGTCGAGTACACCAAATACACCATCGAGAATTTCGAACGCAGTTGCCTGCAATCCAGTCCGCTCGATTCTTCCGGCGCGCTCGATAATTCCATCGGAGCCACACGCCAGGGCCACGCCTTCTATCTCTGGATCTATCCCAATTTCATGATCAACGCGTACTCCGGCGTCATGGACACCAACCTCGTCCTCCCGCTCGGTGTCGATAAATGCGCGGTCATCTTCGATTATTATTTTGCCGACATCAGCGCCGCCGCCGCACAGCATCATCGCGAAAGCATCGCCGTCAGCGAAAAAGTTCAAGACGAAGACATGGCCATCTGCGATTCCGTCCAGCGCGGTCTCTCCTCTCGCGCCTACGTGGCCGGCCGCCTCTCCGTCCGCCGCGAAGCCGGCGAACACCTCTTCCACCGCCTCCTCCACGCCGACCTAACCTCCGCCCTAGCCGCATCTCCAGTCGCCGCCGACTGATATCTGTTTTCCGATATCGCTACCTCCGCTCCCATCCGCGCATCAAAAAACCCATGTCCATCATCTTTCCCGACCCACACCATTCCATCCACGTGCACAGCCACGACGCCGAAGTTGTCGGCTCCGCATCCGCCAAGGTCAAACTCCTCGTCGACAGCAACGCCACCGGCGGCGCACTGTCTACCGTGCAAGTCACGCTCGCCACGGACGCCGACGGCGCGCGCCCCCATCATCACGATCATTCCGCTGAAATGTTTTACGTCCTCGACGGCTCCGTCCAAGTTCTCTCTGGCAAGGAAATCGTCAAGGCCGACCGCGGCGACGTCATCGTTGTTCCGCCGCGCCTGCCGCACGCATTTGCAGCCGCTCGCGGCAAAGGCGCCGAGCTGCTGATCGTCATCGCTCCCGGTGTCGAGCGTTTCGAATATTTCCGCAAACTCACGCGCATCGCCCGCGGCGAAGAGCCTCCCGAAAGCCTCCGCGACGTCCAGCAACTCTACGACACCTATTTTTTGCAGAGCCCCGAATGGGAATCCCGCTGACCAGCCCAATCCTCCATCCGTAGCCGGTGAATCGGGTGCCGCATCCTTACGCCTTTCAAGGGTGCGGGTTTAGACCCAGCTTCCCCATGGCCCAAGCGCTTTCGCCCTACTGTCATCCCGACCGGAGCGCCGGCCGTTTTTGCCGGCGCGTAGCGGAGGGATCGTGGCTTGATCCCAAGTCAACTCCAACCATCGTGAACAGCACGCCGCTTGCGGGTTTAGACCGAACTCCACTCCTCGCCTGTCATCCTGAGAGCGCGCACCAAGCGCCCGAAGAATCTCAATCGCTGTCGTACTATCCAACTCTCCGAGCCCTCTGTGCTCCGGCATCTGCGTCCTCTGTGGTAAATCTTTCTCCCGTCTTTTCTCGCACCTTCATACCGTCCGTTATTTTTTCCGCGTCTTCTTTCTCCCAGGCTTCTCTTCCTCTCGCAACAAATTCATCCGCATACTTTCCTTCACAATTTTCCGCACCAATCCATCCGGCAGCGGCTTCTCCACTGTGAACCGAATCGTCGACTTCGACCCACGATACGGTTTCAACTCTTTCTCCAGCGCCTTCACATTTCCCGGCCGCACATAAACTCCAAAATGTTTGTCATGCGCAGTAAACCACAGCAACATTCCGTGATATCTATACGCAGGCATCCCGTAGCTGATCACTTCTTCTGCCTCAGGACATGCCTTCTTAATCGTCCGCCGCAACCGCTCCAGCGGTCCGCGCTCCTCCGCCGTCAGATCCGCCATAAATTCATCCACACTCTCTGGCCGTCCCCGCTCATCCACCATCGGTCCCTCCGTTACCCGTTTCCTGATTCCTCCACGACACATTTCCGAACGAAGTGAGGAATCTCTCTTCGATTTATCCCACGCGAACAATTTCGTTCTTCTTCCGTCATTCAAAACTCTCCGTGTCCTCTGTGCTCTCTGTGGTAAAAAGGTTTTTCCCTTGTCCTATCCAAAAATTATCGTCTTATTCCCATACAACAGAATCCGGTTCTCAATATGCCGCCGCACCGCCCGCGACAGCACCACCTTCTCCAGATCACGCCCTTTCTCCACCAGATCCTCCAGCGAATCCCGGTGCGAAATGCGCGCCACATCCTGCTCGATGATCGGCCCGTCGTCCAACACTTCTGTCACGTAATGCGCCGTCGCCCCAATCAGCTTCACCCCGCGTTCATACGCCTGATGATGCGGCTTCGCCCCAATAAACGCCGGCAAAAACGAATGATGAATATTGATCACCGGCATGTGATACATCTGC
>DASXLU010000087.1:0-2081 GCA_036496065.1 Candidatus Acidiferrum sp. | reverse complement strand
GCGCGATTGCACACGAGGCTATTTGTTCAGATCGTCGTTCTTGTAATATTTTGTGCCCTGCAGCGTAAGTTGGAGCGCGAGGCCATTCTTGGTCATCTGGTAGACCCAAGTCTCCGGGGCAACTTCAACCGCTCCCGAGTAAGCCCCTCCCGATTCTCCCGCCTTGGCAGCCGCATCGGCGTGGCCTGATCCAGACCAGCCGGAGCTGAGAAATGTGTTGAGGGCTTTTTCGCTGCCAAACACGAAGATCACGCGGAAATCCTTCACTCCCACCCCGAGTCCCGCACCTCCGGAGATCATCTTCATGAAGGTTTCCTGCTTGGTCTTGTTGTTGACTGCGACACCCTTGCCGCTTGCGGTGCTGACGACAAGGATATGCGTTCCGAAGTTCTTGAAGACGGCGTATCCGGCTGCATTTTGAATGGCAGCCTGGGAGGAGGGCTGAGCCTTGTACAAATCCTGGAGTGTTTGCGCTGTACCGTCGCGAATCTTCTGCTTCTCCTTGTCCTGTTTGCTTTCCGCGGAACACACGGCACCGACCGTCAAGGTCAGCGCGAGAATGGATGCTACCATCCACTTCTTCATTTGAAAGACCCTCCTAACCTGAAAAGAGACTTTGTGGAGGTTTACTTGCCTTCACGAAAGATGGTCTGCGACAAAATGATCACAAGCGCGGAAACGGCTACGGTGGGTATCGAACTAGCTTGATCGCTAATCGGCCCCAGTGTTTTGAGGCCAAGCGAAATGTTAACCCTCGTGCAAGACTCCGGCAAGTTTCTCGCGTTCCGGGCGTGTTGTCGCCTAACCGGAAACTATCGGTTTCGATGCGCGTCGCGGCCATGCTACGATTTTCCGCAATCTGCTTCCGAAAGGCGCGGGAAATGGAGGGAAAGGAGACGGCCCGAAAGCCCAGCTACGGGATTGATGCACCAACCGTCATCCGCAACCTCTTTGTGGCCTGCGCAGTCTGCCTTGTGCTGGCCCTCGCAGTGCGAAGCGTGACCATCGCCCATGTCCGCTTGGATTTCTTCCCAGGGTTTCTTTACTCGGCGGCAAGTTTCGCTGTCCCGGGCACTCTGATGCTGATTTACTCTCTTGCAGGCAAGTTCCATCATCGCGACCGCATGTTGGCAAAGGTACCGTGGGCTGGCACAGAGACAGTGCTCGACGTGGGGACCGGTCGCGGACTGCTTCTGATCGGGGCGGCCAAACACCTGACTACCGGGCACGCCACTGGCATCGACATCTGGAGCGCTGAGGACCTCTCAGGAAACGTCCCGGAGGCTGTGCTCACGAATATTGCTCTTGAAGGCGTCGCCGACAAAACCACAGTGAAGAGCGAAGATGCCCGCCGGATGAGCTTCCCTGACGGCTCGTTCGATGTGGTGCTCTCCAACCTCTGCCTGCACAACATCTACGAACGGCCCGGCCGGTCAAGAGCCTGCCACGAAATCGCCCGCGTCCTCAAGTCGGGCGGTATGGCCGTCATATCCGACTACAAACTCATGGCGGAGTACAAAGCCGAGTTCCTCGCCTGCGGCATGAATGTTGAGATGTTTCCGCTGGACTGGGCCAGAACGTTCCCGCCGCTGCGAATCCTCGTAGCGCACAAAGCTGTTTGAAGTTAGTTGCGCCTGTCATCCACCCGCGTAGGGGCTTTTTTTGCAGGAGCGCTTGTTTGTGATGCGAAAGTGGACCTTCAGTTGATACTTCCAGTTAGTCGGCAATTCGTCAGTAACCAGGTGGTAATTGCCGGTTAGCCGGTCACACGCCCGCAACCCACGAAAACTCCCTTCAACGGGTTCGAAAAAACTCTCGATGAGCAAGTTGGCGATTATGCGCTCAGCGAGATCTATTTCCAGTTGCTATCAAGGATTCGGGGATCCCTTTTGCCATTCAGGCTCGCCACTCTACTCACCGCAGCTTTGCATACTCCGCCGTGGCCTGCCTGAGGACAGGAAGATTGGGGTCGGCGTTATTCCATAACGCGAAGAACTTCTCGTACGCATCCTTGGCCTGGGTGCCCTCGCCCGTGAGCACGTGACCGCGCGCCATGCCCAGATAAGACAGCGCATAGTACT
>DASXLU010000086.1:0-2751 GCA_036496065.1 Candidatus Acidiferrum sp. | reverse complement strand
AACAAGGGTATCCTAATCTTTCGATCAGTTAGCGTGGAAGGTACGGAACAATCTTACCCCCTAGCGTTTCGCATGTTTTCTCGCCGTGATTCGAAAACCTAAGCTCAGCACCTTCCGATAAGCTCCCCGCCCGGTGAATTCCAGCTCGAGATTGATGTCGCTGTGCTTGTTGATTTCTTTAAGCGCCTGATCAAGCGCCCGTTGCTTGACGTTCGCCCAAAGCTCAAGCGGTGCTTCCTGAACGACTCTCCCTAAATTATCCTTAATCTCTTCTAAACCCAAAATTTTCCGCAAAGTAGCTAGGCTTACTCGTTTGTATCCGACCACCACGTACTGCTTTGCCCATTGGTAAAGGCGGCTGGAGTATTGGCTTTTCAGACGGACGCCGGGCTCGTCCAGGCGTTGCTTCAACGCACATCAAACTTGCTCGCAATTGCTATTGAGTCGAAGCTCAAGTTCCTCCCCCTTCCTCAGCCTTGACGTGCGTGATTGATTCGATCCAAGGCAGGTAGGTCGAGCGAAGGGCACCATCTGCGATGCTGTCGAAAGTCAGGCGATGATATCGCATCATCTTGTAGACCGGCAAAAGAAAGTTACGTCGCTCTTTGAACTCTTTGGGACCAAAGGGAATGGGCAGACGGATTACGCCAACCTGCTGCGGACCGCATTTTTCCAAAAGCTGCCGGATAATCTTCCGCTCCGTCTGCGGGAGTTTGAAAAAGCTCTCTAGGATTCCTTGTTCTTCAACCGTCGTTACCGAGAGCCGGAAAGCCGAATCTGGCGACGTTTTCTTACTAGAGCCTTTGGTCATTCTCTTTCACTCTAATTTCGCAACAGCCACTTTAAAACGGATTTGCGTAATGTAGACAAAAACGTCGAGGATCGCGGTTTAGTCGTTTCCTCACGACCAGCCCACTCGGAACCTCATTTGCGAAAGAAGGCATGTTATGAAAGCCATTCGAGTGGAAAAACAAGGCGGACCCGAAGTGCTGAAACTCCTGGATATCGCGCCCATCGAGGCACCCGGCCCAGGCCAAGCCGTGGTGCGCATCGTAGCCGCGGGTGTGAACTTCCTAGATGTCGGCCAGCGGCGAGGCACCTATCCCCGCCAGGTGCCTTTCACTCTGGGCGTGGAAGGCGCGGGGTTGGTTGAATCCGTTGGCGAAGGCGTCCGGAACGTGAAGCCATCCGATCGAGTGGCGTTTACGGGTCTGCCGGGCGTCTGATTCCTCTACCCGACGAATTCACATTCGAGGCGCGGCGTTTCCGCTGTAGGGCATGACGGCACACTACCTGATCCACGAATTCCGGCAGCCTGTTCCCGGCAGTTTCGTCCTCATTCACGCGGCGGCGGCGGGATGGGAGGGCTGCTGGTGCAGTGGGCCAAGCACCTTGGCGCGAACGTGATCGGAACAGTCTCGACTGAGGTGAAGGCACGCACGGCGCGCACGTCCGGCGCTAACCACGTCATCGTCTATGCGGAGCAGGATTTCGTGGCTGAAGTCAAGCGAATCACGAAGGAGCGGGGCGCAGATTTGATTATTGACGGCGTAGGCAGAACGACATTTATGGGGGATCTGGAAGCGGCGGCCATACGCGGCCATATCGTGATCTTCGGCGCAGCCAGCGGTCCTGCCGATCCGGTTTCACCGAATGCCTTCATGGCAAACGCGCTGACGGTTTCGGGCGGAAGTCTACAGAATTATCTGCGCACCCGCGAGGA
Source organism: Candidatus Acidiferrum sp. (assembly GCA_036496065.1). Classification (GTDB taxonomy): domain Bacteria; phylum Acidobacteriota; class Terriglobia; order Acidiferrales; family UBA7541; genus Acidiferrum. Next base: position 1,028 of record DASXLU010000086.1, on the reverse strand, counting down.
GTTGATGCAGCGTGCGAATGACGTCATCGCGGGAATACGAGCGGGTTGGCTGAAATTGAACATCGGCCGCGTCCTGCCGCTGGCTCAAGCTGCTCAGGCCCATGAGCTCCTCGAAACTCGAAAGACAGAGGGCAAGCTCGTATTGTCCGTCGCGAATTCATAGCCATTATCATTCTATCTGACATTCATCACAAGGTCCCGGGATGCCAGAATATGCACAAACGCCTTGCGCTGCTCGTCGGTGAGTTGCCCTGGATCAAATGTGAAATCTCGTCCTATCGGTTCGCAGTGTATCGTTTGCTTGCATCAATGCTTCGTTTCGTTGGTAAAGCTGACCTTTTTGCGCTCCGCTTTGTCGAGAACTGCGCCCCTCCGTGAGATCTCTCAGTGGGCACCGGCTTTCGGTGCCAAAATACGAACACGTCCGCTATCTTAGCCCACAGAGATGGGTGGGTCCTTGCACCAGGATGCTTTGGTCGGCCAACCCGCGCAGGATCTTGCCGATGTGCCGAAGACATTGACCTAGCGTTCGCGTTCGGCTGACTTATTACAGGTTTCAACGCGTCGTCAGAGTTCGTAGCTGGACCTGAAGTTATTTCGCCGGTGCTCTCTGCGTCCAGGCCCCGGACTTCAGGCAATACAGGGGCATTAGCATTCAGCGAGAGTTCGCCTGCGGTTTTGCCCGGTTCGTCTGTGAAAACCGGGGCCTTTTGGTAACGCTCCTCGACCGCGAGCACCACAGCCGCAAAAATCACGGTACCCAGAAGTCCAGTTGCCAACAGCGTCGTGTTTCGATCGAACCTTTTGATCAAGGCACCTGTTCCAGCTGAAACCATGGGATGTTCCTGGTTTGGTAACGCAGGTGCAGGTAATGCTCTGGAAATTTCGTCACCCATGACGCCTCCTTGAGTTTCAATATCCTTGTTCATACCCATCCAATTCGCAGCCCCGATTGAATCACGAATCGACAAACCCACGTATCAGAGTCTTCCCGATCATGTACAGAAAAAAGCACGCGGCGTGATTAT
>DASXLU010000085.1:0-6039 GCA_036496065.1 Candidatus Acidiferrum sp. | reverse complement strand
TCCAACACTTCTGTCACGTAATGCGCCGTCGCCCCAATCAGCTTCACCCCGCGTTCATACGCCTGATGATGCGGCTTCGCCCCAATAAACGCCGGCAAAAACGAATGATGAATATTGATCACCGGCATGTGATACATCTGCAGAAACTCGCTCGACAAAACCTGCATATACCGCGCCAGCACCACCAAATCGATCGCGTACTGCTCCAGCAATTCCCGCTGTTCCGCTTCGGCCTCCGACTTGTTCGCCTTAGTCACCGGAACCACGTGCAGCGGCACTCCGTAAAATTCCGCGTGCCTCCGCGCATCTTCGTGATTGCTGATCATCAACGGAAACTCGCAGCGCAATTCACCGTTGCGTTGCCGGTACAGCAAATCCACCAAACAGTGATCGTACTTCGATACAAAAATCGCCACGCGTGGACGCGCGTTGCTCAGCTTCAGCGTCCAATTCATCCCAAACTTGTGCGCGATCGGCCCAAACGCGCCGTCGAAGTCCTTTAGTTCGAGTCGAAATCCCGCCAGCTCAAACTCCACGCGCGCCAAATAATAATGTTCTTCGCCCGCTTGATGCTGCTCGAAATGCAGAATGTTTCCGTCGTAGCGATAGATAAATTCGGCAATCGTCGCGTCCAGCCCTTTTCGGTCCGGACATTGCACCAGCAATATCGCGCTGTCGATCATGGGATCCTCCGGAATGCGCAGACATTGTAGAGAAGAACTGCTCGTCTGTCCTTAACGCGTCTTAGGATGCGAGCCGTTGTGGCGACGCACCGATGTACCATTGACGGCGGCAACACGCGGCGCTACGCTCGGGACAAGATCGTCACAGTTGCGAGGCGCTCCAATGCGACACATCCTCGACCGGCTCAAAACACTGTTCACCCAGTTCCGCATGTTCCTCAATAAAAATGCAGACGTGCACTACACCAGCGTTCCTGTGTGGAAGCCTTGGCGGGATTTTTAGCCAGTACCAAATTTTTCCGAAAATTTAGAACAGCGATGCGCGTAGCGACACGCGCCGGCCTGCTGCGCCGACTTAGATGCCCTTGTCGAACACCAACGCCTGGACCTTGCCGGAAAATTGCAACTCAGAAAGTGTTCGCGAGCCATCGGCGTTCACTCGATACACGACGGCGTCCTGCGCGTAACGCACACCCCGTTGCACCCATTTGCCTTCGGCCGTCATTCCCAAGCCGCGGTAGTCTTCAAACTTCACGATGGCATCGGGCATATACGATTCCCAGCGCACCACGCATTCGCCCAAAGGAATACTCGTCCCATTCAACTTCATCGGTGTGCGGAAATTGAAATCGCGCGACCCGCGCTCAAACGAGCGTGGTGTAAATCCGCGCGCCGCTAAATCCTTGTGCGCCACTTCCGCTTCCTGATCGCTGTCGAAAGGTCCCACCAAAACGTGGTAGGACTTCTTCCAGAGGCCGCCCTTTTGCAGCACTGTTGTATGGAATCCGAGCTGCATCAATTTTTCGGTTGTCTTGTTGCTCCACGCGCGTTCTTTGTAGTTTCCGACATCGAGAAACTTTTCGGAAAGGGTGCCACCGTCCGTCTTTCGCGAATTCTCGACTCGCACGATGGAATCGCGGACATTTTCTGTTTTTGGCGCAACGCTTGGCGGGATTCCCAGGTTCGCGTCCAAAGGAGGAGCAACCGTATCGTTCGGTTCAGTCACCTGCGGCGGGACTGGCGCGCCCGACGTCAATGTATTGGCAACTTTCGCGCGAGCAGTCGGTCGAGCCGCAACGCTGCTGGCGGTCAGGAACCCAGGTTTCGGCTCACGCTCCTTCACCACATCCATAGGTGCGTCAGTCACGCCACTTGGCGGCGGCGGTACAACTGTGTTTGAAGCCGTCTCCGCTGGTGTCGTTGACTGAAGCGTCTCGCTGGGACCTGGCTGGAGTTTTGCCGCCGCAACTTCCGGCTCCGTATTTCCGCCAATTCGCTGGCCCAAATGAATCAGCGATTGGCCCAACTCGCGACTGTGCGCTCCCAGCAAAAACACTCCAACCAGCAGGGCCGACGCCGCGATTCCCGCAACCAAGCCACGCGAAAATCCTCCCAAGCGCGACAACGCTGGCACACTCGTCGAATGTTGCGGGAGCGTCGCAGACACTTGGCTTGCCGCAGCCGCGGCCGCGTGCCGCGCTGCAGTCACTCCCGGCACTCTCACGCTCACAGGATCCACTTTAGGCAAGGACGGCGGCGCTGGCGCTAACGTTGGCCTTTCTTCAATCTTGCCCTGCCGCGCATGTTCACCGATCCAATTGCGAATTTCTTCCCGGGCTTCCGCGGGCATATTCGTGAACTGCAGCCCGCCCATTTTCCGCTTCTCATCCGTCCACGCCAGCGTGCACTCGGCTTCGATAAACCGCGTCGCACCCTTCATCTGACTGCCATCGGACTTCGCCAATCGCCCGTCAGGTCCGGGATATCGCTGCGCAAACCAGAAACGAATTGCCGAGGGCTGCTCCACTGGCGTGCTGGAGTGAAAGCACAGGCCGCCTTCCGAAATATTTAATACGATGCCGCCGTTATTCGGTTCGAGATTGACGTAGGCGAGGCCTTCCACGGCCATTCGTGAACCGTGTCGCCGCTCCGTTCTCATCATGGTCATTGGTCTCATGGGCGCTATTCTCCTTTGCCACTACTCTGGCGGCCTGGGCGCTGCGAGGTGCCGATATCATCGGCAGGGAGCGTCTCAAGTCGACTTATCACGGACCAGCGCGCCTGCTTCGATGGACACAACTGCGGTAAGCGGGGCGCGCGCTTTTGCTGGGCATGGCCTTCTCAAACGGGTATGAATGCTACAAGCGAAACGAGGGCGAATCTCTGGGCGTTTAGGTGGGTACCAAGGGTACGCCCAACGGTCAATAGTACTAGGGTACTGGTTCCTAAATGGCAGCGGGGTGGCGCACCCTTTGATTCTTAAGGGTGCGGGTTAAGACCTAAGTCGACCTTCCCCGATTGCGCGCGCAAGTTCTTCCCTTCCAGGCACCTGCGAGCTTCGCATTGGGCGGAAGCTACGCTCAACTTGGTCGAAACCCTATTGCAGGGCACCGGCTGAGCTCGCATTTCCGATCTTCTTCGGCAGAACGCAGGAAAAGTTCGCAGCCTCGTCGCTACTGCCTTTACCGCTGTACTCGGCAACTTCTGGATACGGGCACAACGGTCGCGTACGATCCACCTTCCCGCCAAGTGCATGCGAAGCCAGCACCGACGCCGGCGCCTCGCCGTGCTCGACCCAAGCTTCCAGCGCGGCCACCATATCGAATTGGCTCGGGCCGTGTCCGCCGCCGCAATGATCCATGCCAGGCACCATAAACAGCCGATACGAATTGTTCAGGGCGGAGACGTCGCCGCCCATCTTCGCTACCACGCTCCGATAATAATCAATGCTGTTCTGCGCGGAGATCAGCGGGTCGGTCCAGCCGTGATACTGAATCAGCTTGCCGCCATGGTCGAAGAACGCCTTCAGATCCGGCGATGTGGCGACGATCTGTGCTTGCGCTTTGTCGCTCAGCCCGATGTCCGAATCAAAGTTGAGCTCCATGTAATCCCAGTGTGGATTCTTGAAGACCACGTTGCGCATTCCACTAAGAGCCAGCGGTGTCGGCTCTGCTCCCGCGTGGATTCCCCACTGCAACTCCGTGCCGCGCGGCAGGCCCGGGAAAATCTGTTCGCCGGTACGCGAGTTTTTCACCGGACCATAAATCTCTCGAGCCGTTTCCGCCTGCGGACCGGTGAGACAATCCGGTCCTGAGCCGGCTTTGCATTTCAGAATCATCGGATCGAAGTTGCAGCGCTCGGGATTCTCGATCGTTCCGTCTTTCACTCCATCCAACAAATCGCAGCTCTGTATCACCGCGTCGTGAATCAGCGGATATTTTGTCGGTGGAATGACGCTTCCGCCGTCCTTGTGCAAAGCCTGCGAGATCCAGATGTTCCCAGCTTCCAGATGCGAAAGATTATTGGCCGGAGCGCCTGCAATCACGCCATCATAATCGGCAGGGAATCGCTGTACTTCCATCAAGCCTTGCCTGCCGCCAGTCGAACATCCGTTCCAGTAGGACAACTTTGGCGCGTCGCCATAGAACGCCGCGATAATGGCTTTGGCGTTTACGGTCATTTCATGTACAGCGCGATACGCGAAATCGGTCAGTTTCTCCGGATGCCCGAGCGCGAAACTCGCGTCCGTGTGCTGGCCGTCGTGACCGGTGTTGGTGGACGCGACCGCGTAGCCGCGCGCCAGCGGACCGCGCATGGCGAAGTAGCGGATCGAGCCGGCCCAGCCGCCGTTTCCCACGCCCATGAATTTTCCGTTCCAGCCAGAAACTCGCATCCACACTTCAATCTTGATCTCAGACTCGCTCGTGGGCCTCAACATCGCGGCAACGCGGCAGAACGCCGGAAGCGTCTTGAACACGCCTTCGCCGTCGCCTTCCGGCGGCCGAAACGCGCCTGCGGCGACGACCTGCGCGGAAGTAATCGTGGCGTTTGGCAGCGAGAGTGACGAAAGACTCTCGCACGACGCTGCGAGCAAAGTCGGGCAAGTCAGCAGCGCGCCGCACAACGCCACGAAAATCGTACTCATTACTTTCATTCATCGCCCTTTCACAATTCCTAAACTAATTCTGCGACGAGCCGAAGTCTATTACAAAAGCATCAAACCAACGAGCGGCTAAAGGACCTATGAACTGGAGATACACAACAGACTTGAGGCGTGTTCTTCCATGTGCTTGAATAATTTTCCAACCTTTATTTCCCGCCACAAAAGAGTATAAGGACTTGGCTTTGGCTTTCCGCGTGCATCTTTATTTACCGTAATTCTGTAACCCGTTGCTTGGTGTCGCATGTCTAATGATTGAGTGAGTTGAGCTTGTGGCGACTATGAAACGCGAACTCGAAATCGACGCTGCCCGCGGGCTCATGCTTGCCTGGATGACGCTCACTCACCTGCCCACCGCTCTCACTCCTTGGGTCAATCAGCCGTTCGGCTACATTTCCGCGTCCGAAGGCTTCATTTTTCTGTCGGCTCTTTTTACCGGGCGCATTTATCACCGCCTGCTGACCCGTGACGGGCTCCCGAAGATGAGTTCGACACTGTGGCTGCGCACCCTGCGGCTTTATGGATATCATCTGCTGCTGCTCATCGTAGCGATCCTGATCTCCGCGTACTTCACGGCCGTCAGCCACGGCCAGGGACTTCGCAACTTGTTGGATTTCTATTTCGCCGCGAACCACGGTCGCGCCATTCTGGATGCGGTTTTTCTGCTGTACCGGCCGCCGCTGCTGGATATTGTTCCGCTGTACATCATTTTTCTGCTGCTTGCTCCTGTCCTGATTTTCGCGGCATCGCGCTTCGGCTGGAAGCCGTTGATTGGCATCAGTTTTGTGGTGTGGCTTACAGCACAGTTCGGTCTGCGCGAGGCGTTGTATTCGGTACTGGTGTATCGCTTCGGCTTGCGCGTGCCTCTGAACGAAATGGGCGCCTTCAATCTTTGGGCTTGGCAACTCGTGTGGGTACTGGGCGTGTGGGCTGGCGTTCGCTGGGCCAAAAATGATTTGCCCGTTGAAAACTTTGCCAAGCGACTCTGGGTGCCGGCTGCGTTCATCGCCGCAGCTTTGCTCGCGCTGCGATACTGGCAGATCTTTGGACTCGACTTGGGGCGCCTCTCGGTTTTGTTCGATAAGTGGCAACTCGGCGTAGTCCGCCTGATCAATTTCACCGCAGTGGCGGTGCTGTTGATTCAGTTCCGCGCTTTTGTGAAGCCGCTGGCCATCCGGCCGCTGGTGCTGATGGGTCAATCCTCTTTGCAGGTTTTCTGCACGCATTTCGTTTTCTGCTTTATCGGCATCGGCATGATGGGCAGCGCCGCCCGCATTTACGGCTGGCCGCAATTCGCGCTGATCGCCCTCACGTTCGCTGCGCTGCTGATCGTCGCCAAGCTGCATGCCAAGCCGGAGCCCGCCGCGAATACCAGCCCTGGCCGCGAGCCACGGCCACCTGTGCTTCCTCCAGTCA
>DASXLU010000084.1:0-3229 GCA_036496065.1 Candidatus Acidiferrum sp. | reverse complement strand
TTTTTTGGCGCCTCCGGTGCGGGTGGAGCTGCTCTTCCGTGGCTTATGGGAATTACTGCTTCCGTGACGCATTCGCTTCGGGCTGGCTTTGTCTTACCGTTTGTTGCGTGCGTGGTGATGGCTTTTCTCGCAATGCGGATGCGCCCGCAAGTAAGCTCCGCTCGGGCCTAAACTTCGAATCCAAAAAAAGAAGACTCACGCCACGCCAGCTTCGCGAATCTTCTTTCGTACGTTATTTGTTTTTCTCGCGTTTCTCAGCCGATTGCTCTAATTTAGCGGTCGATGGTTACCGGCTCGGTCAGCGTAAAGTTTATTCTTGTTTCGGCTGCCAGGTTGACGTTTTGGCCGCCCGTCGCGCCCGACGCAGCTAGCCCGCCGCCGCCTCCAACTCCTGCTCCGATTGCGGCGCCTTTGCCACCACCTGCCAGCCCACCGATCAGGGCTCCAATAGCAGCGCCGCCGCCTGTTACGACTGCTGTGCGTTTTCCCTTTCCCTTTTCCGTGGCTTGATAGGTGCTCGAGGCGACCATGTAAGGCTTATCGTTCACGCGAATCTCGGTAATCTTGATGGCCAGGGTGGCTTCTCCCTTGAATTTTCCCTGTTTTTTCGAATCCACCACCGTTCCGACCACGCCGGAACCCTTCGGAATGGCGATTTCATCGGCAACCATTACCGGAGCCGCCACGCTCCCTTCGAATTTGTCTCCCGGTTTATTTTTGTAAGAACTCACTGGCGTAGTGAGAATTACCGGAATGGTCTTGCCGGCTGCGACCACGAATGGTTTGGGCGGTTCAGGAACAGGTGCCGGAGCGGGAGCCTGGTTTTGTCCGGTCATCGTGCCATTGTTTCCGGCGGCCGTACCGTTAGGATTGTTTGCGTCGGGCGGTGCGGATGCCACCGGTGCGCCCTGGTTACTGGACTTACCACAGCCGGCGAGCAGCAAAAGTCCAGCAGCCAAAATATTCAAAGTCCATTTCGTTTTCATAGACCCCCCAGTCTCTGGAACGTTCGACAAGCACTTCTCAATTCCTTGGATCGGCAAGGTGCGGACGGGCGGTTCGTGGCGGCTCAAATTTGGCCGTCTCCCGCATACTATCACTTTGCGCCATCTCTCAAAAGCATACGAATTCTCGACTGTAAAGCCGGGCGTCTCTGACAGCAAATTGGACGAACACCTTCATCACTCGCTACAATTTTGCCCATGATGCCTGAGGTTCGCGTCGCCCCTCCTATCACGCCAGCCGAGGCCGCGCGTCTTGCTTTCGAACTTTACGGACTGGAAGGCCAAGCCCATTCTCTCTCGGGCGAGTACGACGACAACTTCCATTTGATCCTTTCTGACGGCCGCGACTTTGTCCTGAAAATTATGCATCCCTCGCGGGAAGAATCGTTTGTCGACATGCAATGCCGTGCGTTGACTCATCTCGGCGATCGGGCTCCGCATCTCGCCCTTCCTCGAGTCATCCCTGCTCGCCGCGGCGAGCTATTCGCTCGTCAAACTGTCGATGACGGGTCCGTACGTCTTATCTGGCTGCTCACATTTCTTCCAGGCTCGCTTCTTGTCGATGTGCATCCCCATAATCCCGAGCTTCTTCAATCCCTCGGCCAGCTTCTCGGGGAGATGGATGCGGCGCTCCTGGATTTTTCTCATCCCTCTACGCATCGCGATTTGAAGTGGGACCTCTCGCAGTCGCTCTGGGCGCGCAAATATCTTAGTCACGTAAGCGATCTTCGACGCCGGGCTTTGGCTGCGAGCTTTCTGGATCTGTTCGAAAGGGAAGCGTTGCCTCGTTTTCCGGAACTTCGACGCAGCGTGATCTACGGCGATGCCAATGATTACAATGCGCTCGTCACTCCGCCTTGGCCGCAGCCTCGCCGAGTGGTGAGCGTCATCGATTTTGGCGACATGCACTACGGCCTTACGGTGGCAGAGCCCGCGATCGCTGCCGCTTACGCCGTCCTTGGCAAGGACGATCCACTCTTCGCTGCAGCCAGTGTGCTGGCAGCCTATCACCGAGCATTTCCTCTTGGTGAAAACGAGGTTGCCGTATTCTTCCCACTACTTGCAACACGCCTCGCGGTCAGCGTAATCAATTCTGCGCACCGTAATTCTCTTCATCCGGACGACCCTTACGTCACGGTCACCGAAGGTCCGGCATGGGATGCATTGGAGCGGCTCGCCCAAGTACATGCACGCTTCGCGCATTACACTTTTCGAGCGGCGTGCGGCTTTACTGCTGTTCCGACCGCGCACAAGATCAGCGATTGGCTGCGACGAAATGCCCGCGAGGCGCCGCCAATCACTTGTCACGATTTACGAAAAGGGAATTGTCTTGTGCTGGATCTAAGTGTGGGCAGCACGCTTCTCGGCGCCGATCCTGCAAATGCCGTGGAGTCCGTCGCAACGCCCAAACTGAAGTCACTGCTCCAAGACGCAAACGTTTCTGTAGGCATCGGCCGTTACAACGAGGCTCGACCGTTTTACTCCTCGCCACTCTTTGCCGGTTCATCCAATCCCACGGACGAGCGACGCACCATTCACCTGGGCGTGGATTTATTCACCGAGCCCGGCACTGCTGTGTTCGCCCCGTTCGATGGCATCGTTGAAGCCCTTGCCAACAACGCTGCTGCGCTTGATTACGGGCCGGTCATCGTTCTGAAACACCAGATTGATGACGGCGAGCATTTCTTCACGCTCTACGGCCATCTCTCCACTGATTCGCTCTCGAAACTCAGCCCCGGCCAGCAGTTCGCTCGCGGTCAGCAGTTTGCCCGCATCGGCACCGCCCAGGAAAATGGTGGCTGGTCACCACACCTGCACTTCCAGATCATTCTGGATTTGCTGGATCTCGCTACTGATTTTCCCGGTGTGGCTCTTGCTTCGCAGCGTTCGGTTTGGACCAGTCTTTCGCCCGATCCTAATCGCATTCTCGGCATTCCCGAAAACTGTTTCCCCCCGAATGCGCCCGATCTTCAGCACACGCTGGAGGCACGTCGCAAGCTTCTCGGTGGGAATCTCAGTATTTCCTACAACAAGCCGCTGAAGATCGTGCGCGGTTGGAGGCAATATCTTTACGACGATACCGGCCGAGCATTTCTTGATGTGTACAACAATGTTCCTCTGGTCGGCCATTCGCATCCACGCGTCGCACAGGCAGCCGCGGCACAATTGGCGCTGCTGAACACCAACACGCGGTATCTGCACGATAACGTCTTGCGTTATGCAGA
>DASXLU010000083.1:0-2957 GCA_036496065.1 Candidatus Acidiferrum sp. | reverse complement strand
CCGGCGGTAAAGAACGAAGCGCCAAGCGAAGTCGAATTGAAGAACATCCTATTCTCTACGGACTTTGGTCCTGGCGCGGAAAAAGCGGCAGCCTATGCGTTCTCGCTGGCACAGGAGCACGGAGCGCGCCTGACGTTGATGCACGTAATTGAAAGCGCGGCAGCGTATACCGAAGAGAGCGTGGCTCGCCAGAAGGAAATCAACATCGTTCGCATGCGGCAGTTGATGCCCGTCGGCAGCGAAAACTGGTGCAAGGCAGATTTTCGCGTGATGTTTGGCTCTGCTGTGGAAGAAATACTGATGGCGGCCAAGCAAATCAACGCGGGGCTCATCGTAATGGGCGCGAAGCCCAGGAAGAGCCTGGCGGGACATGTGCCTCTGACCATCGCGTATAACGTGGTGACCAAGGCGTCTTGCCCAGTGTTGACGGTGCGCGGATAAGTTTTATCCAGGGAGCGGAATCCGGTCCCCCAGATCCGCATCCTTAATGATGAAGGCGGTGCTGCGTAACTCCCCCAGCCAACCAGCACCGCCTTTTATTTTTTTTCCGCACAAATTGAGCAAAATCGAAAAAGTCAGCGACGTGGTCGAATCCGAGTCGAGTCGTCGGATGCTCGAAATTATCTCGTCCAGGTGATTCTAAGTGACGAGGAATACCGCAAGATACTAGCGCATTGGATGCGCAGCCTCATCGGCGTGCGGTATCAGTTGTTGGTAGGTGGCATTCGGGACCGGCGACTGCCAGTGGCCCGTCAATTTGGCGAAACCAGCGACTCCGAGAAACAGCGTGGCAATAGCCGCTGCCATTGCCCAGGGTGGAAGGGTCTTTCGAGAAGGCCCAGATGCGGCCAACGTTGGGAAGGTCATGGAAAGAGCGTTCTGCGACGGGCAGACCGCCACGCATTCGAGACACCCGGTGCATTCCAGCGAGCGAATCTGCACGAGTTTATCGACCGGCAGCGACGACGGACAAGCTTTAGCGCACTTGGCGCAATCGATGCATGCTTCCTTATCCCGCGTGATACGCGCCGGGCTGAGCAAGGAAACCAGGCCTAGAAGCGCTCCGTAGGGACATAGAAACCGGCACCAGAAGTTCTTCACGAAAAGCGAAGCGGCCACAAACACGCCCAGGGTGATCAGACCGGATTGCCCAATGTGCCGGAAAAAATTCAGCATTTTCACGTCGGCGATCAGTCCATAGGGACTGTGCATGAAGTCTTGAATACCGACTGCGGACATAGTCGAGATCGCCCATACAAAGAAGCCCAGGAGCAGGTATTTGAGGCCGCGAAGAGGAAGATCGAGCCAACGAGGCAGTGTGACGTTGCTGCCAATTATCTTGCCGCCGGCGCGCCACAGGTACTCCGATATGGTGCCTACAGGGCAGAGCCAACTGCAGAACGCCTTGCGTAGCAGGAAAGCCATCGAAAGGAAGGCCAGCAGCAGGAACATGGCTGCGGGATGAACATTGGGTACGTGCGCGGTGAGGATCCAGTATTTCAGGTTCATCAGGCCGGCGATGGGAAGCCAGCCTTCCACACCTGCTGGGCGCGTGAGCACTCGGGCGGCGGCGCTTGGCGTCTCGAACTGTCGTACCCAGAAATAGAAGAGGGTTCCCAATACGGCGTTCAGGAGGAGGAACGCGGCCTGAAAGCTGCGGCGCAACAACTGAGAGTGGTCTTTTTCCAGGCGGCGGATAAACTTCTTGCGTGGCTTAGCGGCACCGGCCTTACCCGCTGGCTGAGCCGATTGAACCTCGGGGGTTTGGCTGGCAATATCTGGCGACGCGATGTTCACTGGCGAAAAGCCTCGAGAACAGGCTAGCTAACGCGGTCACAAAAGGCTGTGACCAAAGTCACCGTGGAAGTTGGTGTAATAATTGAGTTTCTCCTAATTTGGAGACTGAAGTGGGAGTGCGTTTTGCCAGCGGTCACGCAGGTAAGTGATCGAGTTGATGTGAAACCAAGAAAAGAGCCGCTTGCCTGCGATGGGCAGGCGAAAGTGAAGAGCAATGAAAGTTCGAACGATTACGGAAAGTCTCGGTGACAAGGTGCTGACAACAGTCGAACGGACCGGCCATCTCGTTTCGCTGATCCCCGCCGATAAATTGGATTGGCGTCCTGTCGCTCTGGCTCGCGCGAACCCGGGGCCGGATTTGGGGCACTTGCTGGGACATCTGCTGGATTGTATGGCTGGATTCTGCGCGGCGTTCTATGCGGCGTTTCCCGCGCAGCTAGAGCAGTTCGCCGTCCTTCGATCCGCGGAAGTAAATCATTTTTGCCAGCCAAGAGCGTGGAAGGAGAGGGCGGAAACGTATCGCCAGGCAATCAGCGAAGCGTTCGAACTGTGTGGTGACGAAGATTTGAGCAGGCGCATAAAGACGATCTTCAATCCAGAAGGGCAAACGTTGCTCAGCCTTTTGCTAGACAACCTTGAACATCTGTTGAATCACAAATATCAGCTATTTTTTAATTTGAAATTGACCGGGGTTTCGGTGGGTACTCAGGATCTCTACACCCTTACAAATACCGCGAAATGACAAACTGGTGCCCGGGGTGGGAGTCGAACCCACATGAGGAAAAATCCCCGGAGGATTTTAAGTCCTCAGCGTCTGCCATTCCGCCACCCGGGCGACTTGCACTACAAAATTAGCGAAACGAAAGACGTAGCGCAAGGCTGTCGCGCTGAAGAGTCTTCATGCATTTCTTTGAACGCTCGCTCTGGCTGTTGCATCCAATAGCCGTTACATAATAATGATGAGAGGCCGGTGTGGGAGCGGGCCGTATCTCGAGTCGGCGGATTGACGGTAAGCCTCGGGATTGAAGTACAATTTCGAGAACTTCTCTGCAGGTGGTGCATCTAACCCCTGAAACCCACGATGCGGGTATCCTCTGACCCGTGAGGGAGAAAAATGAGCCAGCAAATGAGCCAACAGATGACCCGTGAAAAAGAAAAAG
>DASXLU010000082.1:0-12255 GCA_036496065.1 Candidatus Acidiferrum sp. | reverse complement strand
TCGATGGATGCAACGAATAGCCCGGCGCAGGCTGCGGCAAGCGCGGACGAAGTAGCCCTTGAAGAAGCAGGATTGGCGCAGTGGACGTCGGCGGATACCTGGTCCGTGACCTTGTTGATGATGGCGCTGGCATTGTTGGTTATTTACGGCGCGATGTACACCAAGCGCGAGAGAAAAATTGCTTTTGGCCCACGCACCCTCACCCCCAGCAACGTAACGGTTCGTTAACGAAAGTCAACGATCCGCACGAGGAAGCAGCGAGCCCTGGGAACTTCGGTTCCCGGGGCTTTTGCTTTGTAGGGCGGGGAATGAAAGGCAAGCAGACAGGCTTTCGGTGTTGTGGGATTAGGCGGGTCCACCAGATATTTCGTTATTGTGCATTTTTGGCGAGAGGATGGGTCGGAGGTTTTGGGCACTGGAGAGAAGAGCGGCCCACCCTTTCCAAAAGCGAAAGGGTAGGCCACCCAAGAAGGTCAGCGTACACAAGTGAGCAGTACGGTGATGTGATGAAAATCAGAAATGGTTGCGCTAGCCACCCCCGGTTTCCTTGAGGGTGTGCCGCCCGCCAACGGAAGCTAAGAATTTCCTGGTTTGATCTTTCCGTGGATGTTAAATGCCGCCATTGTCATCCAGTAGGTCGCCAGCCAGAACGTTGACATCAGGGGAACCCAATATAGACTCTCGCCGCCCATGCCCGGTTGGCTCGCGATGATAGCGTAAGCAAGCCAATTGATGATAGTTGTGATAGTGGCAAGGGATAGCAAGGCAAACAGAACCATTCGGCCTAGACGGCCGTTGACAATCACGGCAGCCAGCCCAACAACTCCTAGAAGCAATACGATCAGAGAGATTGAGGCAAATTCATTTCCCGGAATTGCGTGTGCCCCAAATCCATAAGGCAGGTCATAAATGAGACAAGGGTGCGGAGGAATGCAGCTCTTCCCGAAGTGCCCTAGGACATAAGGATCAACCATCAGAAACCATGCGATAAGGCCTGGAAGTGGGGGGAACTTGCCATCGACGCCAAGCCCGCCAACTAGGATATAACTAAGGCTGACCAGCGATCCGTACAGTACCGCGACTCGAAAAGAGGGAAGTAATTTCAGTTTCATGGTTAGTGTAATTTCTAATAGCTTTTGCTAGCGTATAGAACAAACGTCAAAAACGTATATATTTATATTCTTGCTAGATCACCAGGTGGTTATGGGCGTTGAGGACGGCGGATAGGAGCCTGAGCCGGTAGCAGACTACACATAGTTAATCCAAAGAACGAGAAAGGGTAGGCCACCCGAGACCATCTCGCACACTTAGGCTGGGCCACCCGCGTGAATCGGAGTTGAGCCATCACGCTTGGTCGGGGTCGGGCACTGGTCTCACGGGCGTAAAATAAAGCCAGCGAACGAGAAAATACCAAGCCATCAGAAGCAGCCCGAATCTGACCACCTCAGGCAATGCATCTGCAAATGTGAAGCCTACCAGGGGCGTATCGTGCGCGATGACGTCCTTATACTCTTTTCTCGTTATCCATCCGGCGATGGGAGTAGCGAAAATATTCACGAAATGAAAAATACACTGGGCGAGTGCGTACCCGAGAGCGATGGCTCCTACGTAGCTATCGACTAAGGCTTGCTTCAAACGCTCAATCATTAATCCTCCGTGGCATTCTCGAACGGTATCCACTCAATACTCGAAGCGGACCCACACCATAAACCCAACGGGACAAAATCCAAGCGGCGGCAAGATTCATAAAGGCATTGAAAAAGCCTAGCGCTACAAAGACCCAAATGATTGGACTGCGTGATGGGGAAATGTACGGAAGGCCAAGAATCGCCACCGCTGCAATCAAGAAATCTGTAGCCGGAACGAACAGTCTCCAAAGCGCCCTAAAACTCCAATCAAGCGACCACATCAGAAATAGCGCGATGGCAATTGCGGGAATGTGGGATTCACGCAAGACCTGAATAAACGTTTTGGAAGGCGCCTTCATGCATCCAGCTTAGGACAAAGAGTATGTTACTGGCGGAAAGGGATAGGTTTTGGTGACCAAAACACTATGCAGTGTGAGTCAACTCCTGATTAGTCGGGTGGATTCAATAGGTCGACGCAACACTCGCTCGAGGGTTAAGTACAGGAATTTCAAACCTAAATTCGCCCGCGAAACTGAATTCGAAGAAAAGACTGCTCTGTTCAGGTCAAATTGAATACAGCCCTGGAGAGTGATCCTTCCCGAAAAGCGCTAGGGATTAAGCGACTACGGGAGTGTTGCATCGACCGTTTGAACCGGCACGGCTTATCGGACAAGTCCCTCCTAGTACTCGTCATCGCCACCGGTGATCCAACGCTACTCGCGCATTCGCGTATAGTGCAGCGCGAATTCGGCGTTGCTTTCGCTCCTCGGCGGGTGGAGCCCACCCTTTCCAAAGCCGAAAGGTAGGCCACCCAAGAAGGCTATTCTATTACGCATCGTTAATATTTAAAGTGAGTATCGACGTCGCGTCAAAAAGCGCCACGGTGATGTGCCGCAAGTTTCTGGCATTGGAGAGAAGAGGGGCCCACCCTTTCCAAAAGCGAAAGGGTAGGCCACCCAAGAAGGCTAGTCTATTGAGCGCATGAGGAACACAAAACGGTTTGTAACCTTTGGTGGAATGGGACCTCGTATGTCGCGTATGGAATGAGAGCTAGAGGCTCTCGCCTAATTTCAAAATGAGGAGATAAAGATGAGCAGCATTCGCAAGGGTATCGTCTGCGCAGCGCTGGGGCTGGCGTTTATCGGAGCGCACAGCGTGCAGGCACAGGATTCGATGAAAGACGACAAGATGAAGCACGACAATATGCAGATGGAGCAGAAGGACACGAAGCCAGCTTTTACGGGTTCGTTTCACGGAAAAGTTCACAACACTGCGGGACGGGCCACCGTTTACCAGCAGGCTGACGGCAAGTATCTGTTGCGGCTGACCAATTTCAAGACGTCGAACGGGCCGGATGTTCACGTAATTCTGGTAGCGGCGAAAGACGCCGATGATGACGCGAATTTTCTGACCAACAAGACAGAAAAGATTGAGCTCGGCAAGTTGAAGGGCAACGAAGGCGACCAGAATTACGAAATTCCTTCGGGCACAGACTTAAGCAAGTTTCAGACGGTATCGATCTATTGCGAACGCTTCAACGCGAATTTCGGCGCAGCGCCATTGGAGAAGTTCTAACGCGTAAGCGGAGCGGGTCGCCGGTTCAAACGGATCGACGACCCGAATCAAGCGGCGCTAAAGGCAATACCAATGAACATCAACTGGATTAAACGCTATAGAAATGCTTTGTTGATAGCTGCTGTGCCGGTGGTAATCGCGGGTTGGTGGCTATTCCGGCCAGAAAAGCTTTTTGTGAACGAGCGAGTAAACGAAGCAGCTCCATTCATCTCGACAAACCAACCGCAGCCCGTCTTTACGGGAAAATTTGACGCTGACAAGGCCGGGACGAAGGGACGCGCCACCATTTATAAAAGCACGGATGGCAAGTTGGAGCTTCGCCTAACGGATTTCGGAAGTACACCGGGAGATGATCTGCATGTTGGCCTTGCTGCACCGGGAGAAAGTTCACAACGAGAGGACATCGGCGCTGTGAACCCGGGCCAGATGGAACAACGCTTTGACGTGCCTGCGGGCATTGACCCAACAAAAACGTCAGAAGTTATTGTGTTCAAGAGCAAATCAAATGGAGTTACAGCTACCGCGAGGCTGGAACCGTTCTGATGCGGACCAGTCGTTCCTGGGCGGAATCGTAGCAGGCGTTAACGGGTAGCCGAGGCAATTTGCGCTGCCGGCGGGGGGAAGAGACTGTCAGGTGAAACCGGAGATGCGGGCAAGTCGTTGACGTTCACCGCGGCATCGTGATCATGACGGAGCGAACGCAAGCTCATCCGGGCAAGATCGAAGGCGCCGTAGACAAAATTTCCGCGGACCACGTCGCTCTTGTAAAGCAAAACCTGTGTACGAATGTAGCGGCTAACTCTGCTCGAAGGGCGGATCGGAACCAAGGGGTTGCGGTTTGAATATTGCACGGACGGGCGATCGCAGCTTCTGAGATGTACGACGTTCAGTGTGCCGTCGGTGTGCATTTCGTCACCGGTAGAATTGACCAGCACTTTCGCCAAATCTGGCCGGGGCAGTTGATAAACGGATTCGACACATCCGGCGAGCGAAAGGTCACGAACCAGCATCAGCACACCTTCGTCGACGTTGCGGTCGATGTGATGAATGAAATTGTGGTATTTGATCGATAACGTCGCACCGGTCTCGCGGGTGTAGGCGCCCAGCCAAGCCTGCTGTCCGTCAACGGAGGCAGGTTCGCTCCACAGACGGAGATGTTCGCGCTTTTCGTAGCTGTCAAAGCTTTTTTGCCAAGTGAGGGTCTGAGCCTGACCGTCTAACAATTGGCGCGAGATCGGCATGTTGGGATAGTTTGAGAAGGTCAGGAAAGCCTCGAATCCATGAAGAATGGCATGAGCCGAAACGTGATCGGCGGGCAGCCAGCCTGAGGCCGTGAAGGCATCCTGAACCTGTTCCGGGGAGCCTACGAACAACAAATTTACGAAATCGGCGTCCTTCCCAGATCGGGTTGTGGTCCGCTCCGAGGTCTTGGAAAGCAACATTTCTACTTCGCCGCGCTCGTATTCGTCCATGGCGAATGAGGAGTGAGGAAGGTCCGGTTGACTGGAAACGTCGAGTGCAACATTCAGTTGCAACCGCAGGTCCGTGCCGGGAGGCAAATAGATTTCCGGCTCGGGAAGCCTGGTAAAGATTGAGCGGTAAACGATCAGACCCCAATCGGTGTAGGGATCGAAAGTAGGCAAATGAATCAGGCGGCTGGTGATGCGACCCTGCGGAGTATTAGTGGCGTTAATGCCGTGGATGACGCCGTTGTGCACCGACTCGCGAGCGTTATCGATTTCGACGACCTGGGCAGCGAGAGGGAGAACGTCTCCGTTCGAAGTGACCAGGCGATCGAACAGGACTTCTATCGTTGCCGTTTCATGTTTAAATCCAAGCCCGACGCGGTGTGCCGAAACAATTTCTCCCTCTAATTCGAGGCCAGCGGGAAATACCGGACCCGTGCTGCATTCCGGCGATTGGATGAGAATCGCGCGGATTGTTGAGCCGGGCTTGGAGCTGTAGGAGGCGATGGGGTCGAGCAGGCGAATCCAGAAGGATTTACCGGCGGGAATCTTGTCGCAGGCGCGAGTATTGGGTGAATAGAAAACGATAAGGAACAGAAGAGAAAGGTGAACTAGCCGAGTACGACGGCACAACGAAAACACTCCATGCGTCAGCCCAGGTCGTAGAGACACAACCACATTTGCGAGAACAAAAGCCACCAAAACCCTCCCGAAGAAAATGCGCCTGAACCGCCACAGAGTTACGACCTGTCTAGGCTAGTGTGACGCGAGCAATCGCCCAGACGATGCCTGAGAATGCATGGACTTAGCGAAAAGAACAACTGGGAGTTGGTACAGGTCCGAGGGCTGACGCTACCACGAATGCAGACGTCCTTAAGTTAACGCCGTTTCACATTGCGAACGGCGTCACTTGGGATTCTTGATTTCGGTGGCCGAGCGGATTTTGACCGTGCTGCCATAACGACGATAGTTGGAATATTTCACGGACATGCGTATGTGCACGTTTTCACGGCTGAAATGCAGATAATCGTCGGCGCGAGTGAACGTGGGGAACCAGAATCCTTGCTCGATGTTTTGGCGGTACGTACGGAATCGAGGAAAGACGTTTTCATTATTCTTGGTGACGATGTCGGGGACCGCTTTGCCTTCGGTCATGACGATCTGCGAGTCTTTGTCGTCGACCCAAACACGACCTTGAAAGTAGCGCTGATTTTTCTCGATGGTCTTGGGGGCCACATCAAAGATGTAGCAAGAAAGCTCATCGACTTGCTGGCGGCCCACATAGGTGACGTTGTATTTCGGAAGTTCGGTGGTGGTGAGAACGAACGGCTGTACGTTGCGGATGTCGTCAAGATCCTGCTGGCTGATGGAGATGCGCTGCAGGCTATCGGGAGGCGCAAAGGTGACCTTCTCGAAGCGCTTGCCTTCAGGAGTGAAGATGATGTCGCTGGTCATGCGGTATTCGCCGTCGACCATGCCGCTCTGGTCGTCGACGGTTTGGATGGCAAATGCCTGGGTGTAAGTGAAGTTGTCGCGCTCGCGCTTGAAGTCCGCTTCCTTTTCGGCGAAGTGCTTGATGATTTCATCGACCGGCCGAGAGGGAGCCTCGTTGGTAATGGGGTTGTCGCCGGGAGAATGAAACTTTTCAGGAACGGGAGCCTTCTCTGGGGCTGGGGCAGCAGCAGCAGGAGGTGGGGGAGGAGGATTGGAGCTTCGAGCGTCGGGCTTCCAAGGCCCAGGGTCTTGGGCGGAAGCGGACGAGGGCCATAAGCCGGCGACGGCGACCATGGAGGCGATTAAGAGTAGCGAGCTAGCGGTTCGATAAACTTGGCGATGTGGAGAAAACAAGATGACCTCCCCTGAGCGATTACGGCCCTGAGTGTATGATTTTAGCAGTTGGTATGAGGTTGTATAGTCCCGATAGCTGTAACCTTATTTGGGCTCGGGACTCGTACTTTGAGGGCCGGTTGGCCAGCGAATTGTTTGTTTTCCGGACCAAGTGCTAAAGGGATCCTCTGAGCAGGAACAGGGCGGGGTGGAGGCGGCAACGCGCAATGGTGGACGCCAGTTCAAATGAGTCGGGACTGATTCGGCGGATCCTAGCTGGCGAGACGGCGCTTTTCCACGAGCTGATACGGCCGTACGAGAAGATGGTGTACGTGACGATATTTGCCATGCTGCGAAACGAGACCGAGGCCGAAGACGGCGCGCAGCAAGTGCTGATCAACGCATTCCGCCACCTGAAGAGTTTCCGCGGCGAAGCGAAATTCAGCACATGGCTGGTGACCATCGCCATGAACGAAGGCCGGCGGCGACTGCGCAAAGCAAAAACCGCTGCGGAAGACTCCATTGAGACTTCGCTGGAGGAACATGAAGGTGACTTTACTCCGGCATTCCTGACCGATTGGCGAGAGATTCCTTCCGAGGCGCTGGAACGCAAAGAGCTGCGCGGGAAACTGCGAGAGGCGGTGGAAGCTCTGCCCACGATTTACCGTGAGGTGTTTGTGCTGCGAGATCTGGAAGAACTCAACCAGGAAGAGACCGCGGCAGCCCTCGGAATCACGATTGGCACAGTGAAAGTAAGATTGCATCGCGCGCGAATGATGTTACAGAAGACCCTGGTGCCTTATTTGAAGCAGGCTGCACCGGCGCGAAAGGGATTCTTCGGGAGGATGTTCCAATGAAGCTGGAATGCAAGCATGTATGGGAACATATCTCGGAATATCTGGATAAGACGCTGGATGTGCAGTTGCTGGTGGACATTGAGAAGCACCTGGAAAATTGCGAAGTGTGCTCGGCGATTCTGGATTCCACGCGAAATATTCTGATTTTGACGGCGGATGACCGGACGTTTGAGTTGCCCGTGGGATATAGCGAGAGGTTACACATCAAACTGGAAGAGGCGATGAAAGAAGACCCGAACCCCGACAAGGAACAGGGTCCGCCTCATTTCTCGTGATGGCTAGCGGCCTCCGAAAAGCTTCAGGTGTGCCCAGTATTCCGCGGCCAGCAGAAAAAGGGTGATCAGCGAAAACGCCAGTTGTAGCCGCTCCGATCGCCGCTGCTTTGCGGGCACAGGTTTTTGCCGCCAGGACGAAGCAGAACGGCGCCGCAATCGCCAAACCTGCCAGAGCGCCAGCAAATTCACGACAGAGCCGACTAGTGCAATCAACATCATGGGAATGCGAATCGCGGGAATGTGCAGCTTGTCTACGAATTTGACCATACCGACAGCGGAAGCGAAGGCCGCCGCTCCAATGAAGATGCGAATGCTGCTAAGCGCGATTAATGCGCT
Organism: Candidatus Acidiferrum sp.; assembly: GCA_036496065.1. GTDB lineage: Bacteria > Acidobacteriota > Terriglobia > Acidiferrales > UBA7541 > Acidiferrum. The sequence goes on along the minus strand of DASXLU010000082.1, from coordinate 4,291 downwards.
GCACACGCTCTGAATGAAAGCCAGGAATAGGCTCGACCAATTCAACCATTTGAGTCGAGAGGTTGGCGGGGCGGTGGTGTCCGCGATTTCAGCGGCGACCGTGGAAGATGCTTCGGGCGAATTAGGCATGGAGCGAACCTCGATCAGACAGGAAAAGTTTGCAGGGAAGACGCAGCGGTTGCAAGTTCCGTCTGCGCGCCGAAGTGGAGCCGCCACCTGAGACCGCCCAGTTGCTAGCGGCGTAGGAGGTCTCGTGCTTTGACTCGCAATTCCGTTCCGCCGTACAATCCGCGCGACGAACTCGCACAGAGTACGAAATCGCAAATTGAGGAGTATCGGATGCGAAAAACGTGGATCGCAGCTGCGTTGGCTATGTTTGGCTTGACAAGCCTGGGCGTCTTGAAGGGGCAAGCACAAGACAAAGAGAAAGATCCCAAAGCGGATGCGAAGGCTCCGGAAAAGTGCGATCCAACCACGGCGAAGGAAGAGTCTTCCGTCACCGACCACACAATCAAACTTGGTGGACAGACAATCCCGTACAAAGCTACAGCCAGCACGACACTGCTGAAGAACGACAAAGGCGAATCGATAGGGCTGCTATATTCCGCGGCGTACACGCGGAGCGACGTGAAAGACGTCACCACACGGCCCGTGGGGTTCCTTTACAACGGAGGTCCCGGGTCGGCGACGATGTGGCTGCACATGGGGGCTTTTGGGCCGCGGCGTGCATATACCGTCGATGGCACGTTTACACCGCCCGCGCCATATAAGCTGGTCGACAATGGCGAAAGCTTGCTGGACAAGACCGACCTGGTGTTCATCGATGCAATGGGCACGGGCTACAGCCACGCGGTCTGCAAGGCGGAGAACAAAGATTTTTATGGAGTCGACGAAGATGTGGACGCATTCGCGCAATTCATCGTCACGTATTTGAGCCGGAATGGCCGCTGGAACTCTCCCAAATTTCTGATTGGCGAAAGTTATGGAACATTTCGGTCGGCCGCATTGGGGAATTATCTGCAGAACCACGACACGGTGCATCTGAACGGAATCGTGCTGATTTCCTCGGTTCTGGATCTTTCCTCACTCACATTTTCGCCGGGAGACGATCGCCCGTATATTTTCTATCTTCCCAGCTACGCGGCGACGGCGTGGTATCACAAGGTGTTGAAGGATAGGCCGGCAGATTTGCCGGGATTTATTGAGGAAGCGCGTAAATATGCGCGGGGAGATTATGCGGCGGCGTTGTTCAAAGGAGGAGAGCTCCCAGCGAATGAGAAGGCGGCGGTAGCCAAGAAGGTTGCGTATTTTACGGGGCTGAGCGAAGAGTATCTGGTGAAAGCTGATCTGCGCGTCTCGTTGAACCAATTCCGGGCCGAATTGCAGCGCAGTTTGGGGCTTACGACGGGCCGAATCGACGCGCGCTTTACGGGCTATACCTACGATTTGCTGGAGGAAAATGCGCAAGGCGATCCGGAAGGGCCGGCGGTGGGAGGCGCATTCACGGCGCTGATCAACATGTATAACCATGACGAACTGAAGTTCGGCAAAGACAGCATCTACCACAACACCAGCGGGGGAACGAACTGGAATTGGAATCGCAAGGAAGGCGGCGGGCCACGACGGTATTTTCCAGGCGCGCCAAACGTTGATCAGGACCTGGCGCAGGCTATGCTCACCAATCCGCGACTATTCGTGCAGGTGGAAAACGGCTACTTCGACCTGGCGACGCCATTTTTCGCCACGGAATTCACGATGGAGCACTTGGGATTGCCGGAAGCGCTGCAGAAAAATATCAAAGAGGACTACTACACGGCGGGTCACATGATGTACTTGAGGGATGAAGACCGCGTAAACCTGCACAACAAGATTGCGGCATTTATCGATCACGCGACGGCTCCTTAACTATGAGCCTGGCGCGAGTTGCCGGTCAGGCGTGCCGCCACTTCAAGTAAACTGCGGCCAGCGGAGGAAGGGTGAGCGCGATGGAATGCTGGCGACCTTGCCAGGCATGCTCATCGGCGTTCAGGCCGCCGAGATTGCCCACATTTGAGCCGTCGTAGATCCCGGCGTCGGAATTGAAAATCTCCTGATAGTTTCCCGGCCGCGGAACGCCGAGACGATATCCATAGCGAACTACCGGCGTGGCATTCAGAACGACCAGTATTAAATCATCTGGATTTTTGCCGCGGCGGATAAATGCGAAAACGCTATTGTCTGAATCGTTGGCGTCAATCCACTCGAAACCTTGCCACTCGAAATCGACCTGATGAAGCGCGGGCTCTGCGGCGAGAACCTTGTTCAAATCAGCTACCAATCGCTGCACGCCTTTGTGCGAACCATACTGCAAGAGGTGCCAATCCAGACTGCGAGCTTCGTTCCACTCGTGGCGCTGCGCAAATTCCTGCCCCATAAACAAAAGTTTCTTGCCAGGATGAGCGTATTGATAGGCGTATAGCAGTCGCAGATTGGCGAACTGCTGCCATAAATCGCCGGGCATTTTGTGAAGCAGGGAATTCTTGCCGTGTACGACTTCATCGTGGGAAAAGGGCAGCATGAAATTTTCGGTGAATGCGTAGAGCAGCGAAAAGGTCAATTTGTTGTGTTCGTAGCGGCGGTAAATCGGGTCCTTGGAAAAGTAGCTTAGCGTGTCATTCATCCAGCCCATGTTCCACTTCAAACTGAATCCCAGGCCGCCAAGATAAGGTGGCCGTGAAACGCTGGGCCACGAGGTGGATTCTTCGGCGATGGTGAGGATTCCAGGGAAGCGTACATGAGCTACTTCGTTTAGCCGCTTGAAGAATTCGATCGCATCCAAGTTTTCGCGGCCGCCAAAACGGTTGGGAATCCACTCGCCGGATTTGCGCGAATAATCCAGATAGAGCATGGACGCAACGGCATCCACGCGCAGTCCGTCGATGTGATATTTATCCAGCCAGAAAAGCGCGTTGGAAATGAGGTAGTTCTGCACTTCGTTGCGCGCGTAGTTGTAAACCAGCGTGCCCCAGTCGGGGTGAGAGCCTTGCCGCGGGTCCGAGTGCTCATATAGATGAGTTCCGTCAAATTCGGCAAGCCCGTGTGTGTCGCGAGGAAAGTGGGCCGGCGTCCAATCGAGAAAGACGCCGAGGCCTGCCTGATGGCAGCGGTCGATAAATTCCATGAAATCGGTGGGAGTGCCGAAGCGGCTGGTCGCCGCGAAATAACCTAGCGTTTGGTAGCCCCACGAGCCGTCGAACGGATGCTCCATGACCGGGAGCAGCTCGATATGGGTGTATCCCAGGCTTTTCACGTAAGGAATGAGCTGCTCGGCGAGTTCGCGATAGGACAACCAGCGATTACTCTCTTCTGGAATGCGGCGCCATGAGCCGAGATGCACTTCGTACACGGTGATGGGCGATTCGAGCCACTTCTTTTCCTGGCGCTCGCTGAGCCATGCGGAGTCATTCCAGGTGTGTTTGTCTAGACTGGCAACGACGGATCCGGTGTTGGGACGCAACTCCGACGAGAAGGCATACGGGTCGGCCTTCAGAGGCAGAACTGTGCCCCGTGGACCAATAATCTCGTACTTGTAGATGGCCCCTTCGTCGAGTTCGGGAATGAAAAGCTCCCAGATTCCCGAGGAACCTCGGGCGCGCATTGGGTGAACCCGGCCATCCCATCGATTGAAATCGCCGACAATGCTGACGCGTTTCGCGCTGGGTGCCCACACGGCGAAGTGCGTTCCTTGAATGCCTTCCAACGTTTTGAGATGCGCGCCTAGTTTTTCGTAGGTGTCGTAGTGGCGACCTTCGCCCATGAGATAAATATCGAATTCGGTCAGGAGGTAAGGGAAAGCGTAAGGATCGTAACCTTCGAATTCCTCGCCATATTCGGTGCGAAAACGGATGCGATACGTGGAGGGCGCCGGCGCAAGCTCACGCGTGCCAGGAAGCTCAACTTCGAAAAATCCGGTGTTCGGCAAGCGATGCATCGGGAGACTGACTTGCTCAGGCAGCAAAAGGTTCGCTTCCATCGCACGCGGCTGGAAGGCGCGCACAACCCAACGACGTCCTGTTGGCGACTCAATTGGATGCGGACCGAGGATCCCAAACGGATCGGCGTTGCGCGCTGCGAGAAGAGATCGCAGCGATTCACTCATTTTCTCGGGGGCAGGCGTTTTGCTGGCAGAAACGGGTTTGTCCGGCACGCGGAGCATTCTATCGGAAGATGAGGCCGTAACCAATCGGTGTAAAGCCGGATGGACAACCGGGTTGAAGCTTGAACCAAGTCAGCGGTTGAGGGATTCCGCGCC
>DASXLU010000081.1:0-13917 GCA_036496065.1 Candidatus Acidiferrum sp. | reverse complement strand
TGCAGTAAGAGGCGTATATACTCTTGAATAGAAACGATTTGCTGGTCGGTGAGTTGAATCTGAAATTCGCCCAGTGCATGTCGTATGGTTTCGTTTGAAAGGGGCTTTTTAACCTCTGTTGACATTAAAGTAAATACACCTGTAATCCTTTGATTACACTGCCTTTATCTCTGTCTTGGGCTGCGCAAGTAAGTAGCGTGGTCCAGCAATTCCCGCGACTAAATCCACCACTGCGTGCCACACCATCACGGGCACAAGGCTATCGTACGCTAATCGCACCACCGCGAACAGTAATCCGAGCACCATTGTGCCAATAACGCCACTTCTCCCCTGGTATGCGTGTGCAAATCCAAACAAAATCGAGCTGACGATCCCGACCAGCCACCCATGCCAACCCATCCGCAGCAGCACGCCCATCACAAATCCTCGATACAGGAATTCCTCGCAAAGGCCAGCCGTAATCGCCAGTGCGGAGTAAGGAAGCAGCTCGACCAGCGATTGCGGCAGAATTCGCTCTGCGATCGCGCGCATCGCGTCCACGGCAGGCACGTGAAGCCTGGCGGTTCGACGCAGATTCAACCAGTGCAACCCACCGACGATAGCGCCACCAATCAACGCTACCATCACAATTTTGTTTACCTCGTGCGAAACCAATCCCAGTTGCTCGGGCGTCATGCGGCGCACAATCGCCCGCCAAGCTACCACCGCGACGATCACCCACTGAAACGCAATGGTCGAGCCATACAGGGCGAGTTTTTCCATCGTCGAAACGTGCGGCTTCGCCAGCAACTTTTTCAGCCGAGCGTGTCCGCGCCAGGGAATCACCAGGCCAAGAAAAATAAAAATTAACCAGAAGTCCCAAGGCATGCGCCGATAAGAACACTTCCTGCGCAGCCGCGCAAGCTTTCGTGTGCCGCGATTTTCCAGCACTGCTGCAAGCACGAAATCCTGCGCACCGTTATAATCATTGCGCAGCACAGTGAGGTGTGGCTTGACCGATTCCGTGAAGCTCACGGCAATGGTCAAGGCCGCGGGTTGAGCAGCCAAGCTGAGTCCCGGGACGCTGGACTCCGTCTTACGGCGCTTGCCGCAGCCTAATGATCCGCGAGTGCTCGTTGGTTTCAATACCAACGACGACGCAGGGGTGTATCTAGTCGCTGAAAATCTCGCGCTGGTGCAAACCGTCGATTTTTTCACGCCGATCGTCGACGATCCTTTCACCTTCGGCCAGATTGCCGCTACAAATTCGCTCAGCGACGTCTACGCGATGGGTGGCCGGCCGATTTCCGCACTCTCCATAGTCGGATTTCCCGATAAGGGGGATCCTGCAATCCTCGAACAAATTATGCGTGGCGGTCTGGACAAAATGGCTGAGGCGGAATGCACCGTGATCGGCGGCCATTCAATTCGCAATGACGATATTCAGTTCGGGTATGCCGTGACCGGGGTAATCACTCCGCAAAAAATTTGGAAGAATGTCGGCGCGCAGACAAACGATGTTCTTCTTCTCACGAAACCGCTCGGAACGGGCGTAATTTCCACTGCACTGAAGCAAGATCGCGTCACCAAAGAATCTCTGGATGCTTCCGTTCGTTCGATGACCACGCTGAATCGCGCCGCGGCCGAGGCGCTACACAAAGTCGAAAGCAAATTTGCCGCGCAGCCGATCCATGCGGTTACCGATGTAACCGGATTTGGCCTGCTAGGACACGCTCGCGAAATGGCGCTTGGAAGCGAGCACGCCAAAATCGCTGCTGTGTCGCTGGAAATCGATCACGCGCGCGTGCCCGTGTTGCCTGGAGCTCTCGAAGCCATACGGGCTGGACTGATACCTGGCGGGCTGAAAAATAATCGCGATTTTCTTGGCGATTGCGTGGCTTTCGCCAAAAATGTTCCGGAAGACAGCCGCACTCTGCTATACGATCCGCAGACGGCAGGCGGGCTGTTAGTTTCGATTGCTGCCGACGCAGCGCATCAAGCGATTGCCGCGCTGCACGAGCGCGGGATTACTGCTGCAAGAATTGGTACGGTTCGCGTCAAGGGCCAGTCGCTCCTCGCGGTCATCTAATCCGCTCATGGATACGATCACTCACGGCATTGCCGGCGCGCTGCTGAGCAAAGCTGCGTTTGGCGGCCACGATTTGCTTCCAGCAACATCGATGAACAAACGGCGCCTGATCACCTGGGTGTTGGTGCTCGCGGCGATGTTTCCCGATTCCGACGTGCTGCGCGAATTTTTCTCGAACGATTCGCTGCTGATTATTACCTGGCATCGCAGCATCACGCATTCCCTGGTTTGTCTTCCGGTGTGGGCGTTGCTGCTTGCAGCGCTCACGCAGGCATTGGCGCGCTGGCGAAAGTGGGAATCGCCTTCGTTTGCCGTACTGTTTGCGCTGTGGGCCGTCGGCATCCTAAGCCACATCTTTCTCGACCTGGTCACCACGTTTGGCACGATGGTTTGGTCGCCGCTGCAATGGTCGCGCCCCGCGTGGGACATTCTGTTCATCGTAGACTTCACGTTCACGGCCATTCTTGTGATTCCGCAGTTGCTCGCGTGGACCTTCGAGGATCCGAAGCATATGGTTCGTCGCGGCATCATCATGTGGCTGGTTTTCACTCCGGCACCGATCGCCATCGCGAAAATTGCGGAAGTAGTAGGCGCGCCAATTTCGAACGCAGCGATTATCGTCGCCACACTTCTTTTCGCCGTCCTATTTCTTCTGCCTGCGGTAAGCGGCTGGGGCCAGCACATTCCTTATCTCACGTGGAACCGCATCGGCCTTGCACTTACGATTGCTTATCTACTCGCTGCCACATTCGCGCACCATATGGCTTTCGAACGAGTGCGGCAATTTGCCGCGAGTCAGAATCTTCAGGTGGAAGCGATCGGCGCACTCCCGCTTCCCCCGTCGCTGTGGCACTGGGATGGACTTGTGCGCGCTCCTCGAGGCGTCTACGAAACACGAATGGATGTCGGTGACACTTTACTCGGCAATCGCGCCAATGCTGCGGGCTCCACCGATCCCGACGGGATCGAACGTACCTACTATCCCGACGCGCCGCCAAACGAATTCATCGAGAAGGCTCGTCAGCTTCATGAAGTTCAGGAAGTGTTGTGGTTTGCGCGCTTCCCGGTCACGCGTTTCCACAAGGAAGGCGCGGACGCGATCGTGGAGTTTCTGGATCTTCGTTTCGCACAGATTCGCCGCGACCGGCCCGCATCGTTCACCTATCGGGTGCGGTTTTCACAGGACGGCAGCGTAATTTCCCAAGGTTGGGTCCGCCGCTAGACGCCACCGCTCTTGCCAGTTCACCGATCGAACGCTGGTACATAACCGCTAATTTTTCTTTTGCGGATCGCTCTTCACGGGATGGATCACAACCTGGCGCTCTTCGCCAGTGCCTACACTCTCCGTCCGCACTCCGGGAATATCCTTCAGCGCTAAATGCACGATGCGCCGTTCGCGGGAAGACATGGGGTTCAGTTGAAATGGCTGCCGGGAGCTTTGCACACGCTCCGCCGCGACGCGCGCCGTCATCTTCAGCTCTTCGAACCGCAACGCTCGATAGCCGCCACAATCCAAATGAATCTTTTCGTGAAACGCCGGCTCCAGGCGCAACGCCCGAAACGCGATGTGTTCCAGTGCCTTCAGGACCTCCGCGTTTCGCCCCAATAGTATCTCGCGGTCTTTCCCATCAAGATCGGCAAAAACTTCCGCCTCGCCTTCGGCGGCAGCTTCAACACTGCGAACTTTCACCTGCAGATCAAACTTGCCGGCCCGGCTCATCGTTTCCAAAAAATTGCGCAGAGCTTCCGCGGTCGCCTCGCGGTCCAACTTGCCATCGCGAACCAACTCTTTCGTCATGCTGCTCCTGAAGATCTACTTAGGCTCCCACAGAAACAGCTCTGCGCTTACTTCTTGGCTCGCACAGGCTTTGCTGGGGCGGGTAGGGGGTGTGTCCGGTTAAGGTACCACTGTTGCAGGATACCTACCAAGCTGCTGGTTAAAATATATAGCGCCAGTCCACTCGAAAATGGGAAAACGACGAACATGCCCGACATCATAATCGGCATGATTTTCATCATCTGCGCCTGCTGCGGATCGGTAGTAGTCATCGGCGTCATCTTCGACACCAGATACATCGAGATGCCCACCGTAATCGGCAAGATGTAGTACGGGTCTTTGGAAGCCAGGTCGCTGATCCACATCCAACTCGCATGACGCAGCTCGATCGTGCCGCGCAATGCCGTATTCAAGCCGAACCAGATGGGCATCTGCAGCAACATTGGGATACAGCCGCCCACGGGATTCACGCCCTCGCGCGAATAAACCGCCATCACCTCTTTGTTCATGTCCGCTTTGCGGGGGTCATTCAATTTGTACTTTTTGTATTTGTCCTGAATCTGCTTGATTTCCGGAGCCACGCGCTGCATTTTCAGCGTCGTCTTGTAGCTGGAAATGCGCAGCGGGAACAGCACCATGTTGATGACCAGGGTCAGGATCACGATGGCCCAGCCCCAGTTCGGCAAGTACTTGTGCACCCACTTCAATCCGTGGAAGAGCGGATCGGCGATGAACTCCATCCAACCGAATTGCACCAGAGAATTCAGCGGCGGATGCATCGCCTTTAAGTCGTCATAATCCTTCGGCCCAACATACACGCGCATGGCCATTGGCTGCGTGCCTGTCGCCGTTGCTACTTCTGCGATGGGTTCGGACTGATCCTTGCCATCCGCCTGAATCGTGTGAAACGACTTCCAGTACCTTGTTTCCAGTTGTGTAGATAACGCGTCCAGAGGCGGCAGAAAAGCTGCCGTGAAGTAGCGGTCCTCAATTCCGCTGAACTGTTTTCCGCCCTGCCAGACCCCTGTCCACTTCTGAGCCTCATCCAGTTTCTTGACGGGCACCGTGGTGAGCTTGCCGCTCTCGCCGTAGAACGTCATCACCGCGACGAGCGGCGCAGGGTCGGTGACCGTTGGATCGCCAAATCCACCACGCCACGCGAGCCCTGCATGGACGCGCGATCCGTTGTTCACGGCCGTCGTTTCCACCGTCACCGTGTAGGAATGGTCGAAATGAAATTTCTTGGTAATTTCCAGGTGGCCATCGCTCCAGGTGAACGTCAAATCCGCCGGCGCGGCAATCGACGACGAGTCGCTTGAAACCCTATACAAGCCTGTGTTCGCCGCGTTTTGCAGTTGCGCATCGTCCATCGTCATCGACAATGGCCAGCCGCCGGTTTGCTCCGATGCTTTGGCATGGACCAGGTCCAGAGTCTTTTGCGGTTTCGAATCATCCTTGTACTTTTTTAACTGCCAACTCTTCACTACCGCGCCGCGATTCGAAAACTCCACGCGATACAACCCGTTTTCCACCACGATCGTGCGCTCTTGCGACTCGCCAATGGGTTTCACCGCTACGGTCGCTGCAGAAACTGTCGATGGAGCAGTTGCAGAGTTTGGGTTTGCCGGCGTGGGAGTAGAAGTGGACGACGAACTGCCGGCGGGCGTTCCAGGTGTAGCTGGTGCGGTTTGCGCGGCCTGATTCGGCTGTGCCGAACGATCCGGCGGTTTCGGCCCAAAGAACTTGATGTACAGAATAATCACCGCCATCGAAAGCAGCGATGCCACCAGAATGCGCATTTCTGGCGTGAACTTGTCTTTCGGTCCCAGCGGAGGCAATTGATTCATCGGCGGCGTGCTCACAGGCGGACCTCGCGCGTGTCAGCAGCCAGTGCGGCATTCGATCGCATGTTTTCCATTTTCTCCGGAACCGGGTCGTACCCAAATTTTCTCGACAGCGGGTGGCAGCGCGCCAGTCTCTTCACGCCCAGCCATATCCCCCGCGGCACTCCAAATCGTTCGATCGCCTCGTACGCGTATCGCGAGCACGTTGGTTCATACCGGCAAGTGCCCGCAAACAGGACCGAGAGGTACGCCTTATAAAAACTCAGCGCGAACAGGGCCGACCGCACTGCCACAGACTGCGGCGCTTGCGGCGACGAGTCCGCGCATTTTTCCGTTGGAATGGAAGGTGAACTCACAGAGTCTTCAGCAGCCGAATCAAATCGCTGGTCAACGCAACAAATGGCGCTTTCGCGACGGAACTCTTTGGGTGAACTACGATGTCCCATCCCGCGGGTATCTCCTGCCGGTGGCACCTCACCATTTCCCGCATGCGCCGCCGTATGCGGTTGCGCACCACCGCGCCGCCCAACGCTTTTTTGATGCTGAAGCCAAAACGGCTCACGGGCAGTGCATTGGCACGAACGAAAATGGTGTAATGAGAACTCGAACGGCGCTTTCCGGCGCGGTAAACGGCGTCATATTCACTTTTTCGCACCAGCCGCGCCTCGCGTGGAAACGCGTAGCCTTTGCTTACCGGCTCTTCGGGCGTGGGCCCGCCTTTACTCGGGAGTGAGGCGATGACGTCCCTTCTTGCGGCGCGCCGCAAGCACTTTGCGGCCACCCTTGGTCTTCATGCGTACGCGAAATCCATGTGTCTTGGCGCGGCGACGTTTCCGCGGTTGATATGTGCGCTTTGGCAAAGCAATCCCCCTAAGTGATACGTTGCGGCAGAGCCTTTTCTTTCTTTATACCGACGTTTGCGGCCCTGCGAAATTCCATGCTCCGGTCCGAATGCCCGAAAATCCGTATCGCGCGCGCACCTCGCAGCATTTTCACCATGCGCCACGCAACGTTAGGATTACGTTGGACCCCTTCGGTCGAGCCTAACCACCGCTTCCACGGCAGCTTCTGGAATCATTTAGTGTACTTGCCGCCCGCCAACAGGGTCAAGAAACGTCGGGGTATAGTTACAGGCCGGGGAAAAGTGATACACCCTTAGCGGATTGCGCGGTGGTCTGCGAACTACTTGGCTAGCGCGCGATGGACAAACGAAACCGCGATCGATCCTTCACCGACTGGCGATGCCACGCGTTTGACGTTGCCGCACCGAACGTCGCCCACGGCGAACACGCCCGGAAGTGAGGTTTCGAGCAGATACGGTGAGCGGTCGAGCGGCCATCGGGCAGCGGCGAGATCTTCCTGCGTCAGGTCCCATCCGGTCTTGATGAAACCTTTCGCATCGAGCGCGACGCGGCCATTCAGCCAACTAGTGTTCGCCTCGGCCCCCGTCATCAAGAATATATGCCTAAGATCCTGGCTGGTTACCGCGCCCGTGCCGTCGCGCCACCACGCAATCCGTGCAATCTGCGCAGAACTCAACACCAGAAACATGAGCGCTGCATTAGCGGCGCTTGAGAGCAGCGTCGAGCGTGCGGTCTCAGTCACACGTCACTCGCCTCAGCTTGGTGACCCCGCCGATCGCCGCCCGTCAGACTGCCGCATGCGGTAGTCGGTCACGAAGACCCGTTGATGTCGGTGTACGGCACCAAGCTCGCGAAGCCTGCGAAACTCCCCTCCGACTTCAATTTCTGCGCTGCGCGCGTGAAACCGGTCCATGCAGCAAGAGCCAAAGCGGCGCCGACACTGATGCGTCGCACGCCGAGCGCCGCGATGTCGGCGACGCTCAAGCCACTGTCCCGAACCACCAGGACGTTGATCGGCGCTCCGTAAGAGATGGGCAGCGCGCCGCGGTGTGGAACTCTGATCGCAGATTCTATTGGGGTGCTGGAGTCGAAACGCCATGCAACTGGAACACGGCGGAGTTGGGATTCACGGCGTTTGTGAGGAAATGCAGTGTGTCGGTCACGAGCCCGGTCCCCGGAAAATTCGTATTCGTCACCGTGAACGAGCAGTAGTTGCCGGGAACAATGACCGAGCCCGGTTCGCAAGGGAAGGTACTAGGAACGCCGAAGGTGAACGATCCAACGCCCGAGCCGCTCTCGGTAAAGATGTGGGCGGGATCGATGAAAACGGCATCCTGATTGCCAATGTTATAGACATAAGCAGGCTGCGTCTTGCCACCGATGAAGGTATGGAAGTTCGGATCGAAAGCCTCCACGGGGATTGTGCCAAGTGTCCGGTCTACCAGCAACAGCCCGGGATCCAAGCCATTGCCGATATACATTTTCCCGCTGGGCGAGATGGCCATAGGCCCCGAGCCAATAAACGGCAGATAGCCAAAATTGGGGTCAAAAATTCCCGGCACGGTATAAAGCGGCAAGTAATTGGGAAAGCCCGGCGTCGTCTGCCCGCTCGGCGGGAAATACATGAGTCCTCTACCAAAGTCATCGTCGTCCCAGAAGTACACGGTGTGCGATTGGTCTGCCGCCAAATTGCGAGGATACTGCCCATTGGCGCCACTGATCGTCGGGCCGGTATCCGTCACAGTCAAGGACCCTGTGCCCACCTGGATCCTAAGTACTAGTCGCACAGCCGGATCACCGACATAGATGTTGCCGTCGTTGTCCGCCGTCATCAGACTTGGCTGTATGAAAGTCCCGGGGAGAAACTTGCTCGCTATGCCCGTTGGACTCACCCGCACAACATATCCCGCTAGGTTTTCATCTAGGGCAGTCGGGGCTGGGCCAAGATCCGAGACGTACATCGCGCCGTTATAATCCATCACGATCGACTGCGGATTTATCAGTCCGGGGATAGTGATGACGGTGTTCGCACTGCCATCAGCGGGAATTTTCGTGACGGTGGGCGAGTTGAATACAAACAGATCGCCTGCGCCGTTCACGGCAAACAGGCCACGCATGTTCGGTACAATCAGTGTGGGCACATCACCCGCGACCGGCATTTTGTAAATCCCGCCGGCGCTGTCAAAATAAATTTCCGTGTCAGCCGCATTCAGCAGCACGGATGAGATAGCGAACGAAGTCAGCTTCGTCTTCACCGATGCATTCATGAGCGCCAACTGGGCTCCCAACCCGGTGCCGTGGACCAGTTGACCTTCCGTGCCGTTGGAAGTAACCAGCTGCACCGCCCCGGGTCTGCCGCCAACTAGTGCCGGCTGAAAGTTGAAACTCACCGTGCACATAGCAGGTTGGGTTAAGCCAAGAGCGCTGGTCGTCGGCTCGAATGTCTTATTCGCACAGTTGCCGCCCGTCTGGTGATACTCCCTACCTACTGCTCCGCCGCCAACGCCTTGCGTAGCCTTGACCGTGGTTGTCTCATAAAAAGCAAAATTGAAAGTGATCGAGCTCGAGAGCGCTCCCACAGCCAACGAGCCGAACTCCGCCGCATTGTGATACACGAATTTGGTTACGGAGTTTCGCAGCTCGCTATTGTCTGCCACATATAAGTTGCCCAGGCTGTCAATCGCCAAGCCGGTTGGCGACACAAAATTCGATTGCGGGATCTGAAACGGCTCTGCGCCGCTTATCGGAATTTCAAACAATTCGTCGAACTCTTCGTTGGCCCCAATCAGCACGTAGAGATTCCTCGCTTGATCCAGCGTCAAGCCGGTTACGCCCTTCAGGAAATACCCCGTCGGCGTCAGGTCGGTACCGTTGCCGCCAAATTTTGGAAAGCGATAAACGGCTGGAGAGACGGAAATGGATGGATTTCCGTTATCGGCCACGTAAAGTATGCCTTGGTTATCGAAGGCGACTGCCTGCGGAGAGATCAACACCGTACTGCCGGTATTGAAGACGAAAGGAGTTCCGCCCGCGCGTCTCGCGATAATGGCGCCGTTCCCCGCATTGGCGATCGCCAGATTGCCTGCGGTGTCGGAAGCCACCGAGACAGGCTGGTTGAGCACCGGCGCCGCCATGATCGTGATACCGTGCTTCGCTCCCTTAGGCAACTTGATCAGACGATTGGTTGGGCGATCGGTCACGTACAGGCTGCCACCGCCATCCAGCGCAATTCCGGTTGGGCTGTCGAGCGCGGGACTCAGGCTGCCGAAGTTCACGGTAGTCTGGACGCCCGTCGCAGAAAACTGCAGCACGCGATGATTTCCGGCGTCGGCCACATAAACGGTGCCGTCCGGAGCCACCGCCAAGCCTTGCGGATTATTGAATCCATCACTCGCTGTGATGGGAATCTGCGCATCCACCACGTAGCTGGGAAAAGTAGTTGGTATGGTTTGAGCCGACACCGTGGCAGCGAAACTCCCGAGGACAAGCAACAGATACACGAACAGACGTAAGGCGCGAGGACTCATGATTTAGATCCGATCGATGCGAGGTTACCGCTTCGGCTGGGCAGCCTCTCCCGTTGTTAGGTGGGTTCACAGGGGAATTGGAGCGGCAGAACGCCGCCATCCTACCACGCTTTCATCCCGTTTACCCTGATCCGCGAAGGGACCGGAGCGCCGCGCATTCTGTTTACCCTGAGTGCTGCCCCACAAAGGGCGGCTCGTAGCGGAGGGATCCTGGCAAGATTTCCGCACATCCGAGGTCGACGAGACCGGCCTCCCAGCCGCACTCGGGAGCGGACAGTCTGCCCGATCCAAGAAATGTGAGCGACTTACGGAGCAGGGTGTATCACTTTTCCCGCCCCATAGCCTACCCCGTCAAGAAACGTCGAGGTAAGCTCACAGCGCCGGAAAGCACCCAAATCGAGTCAATACAAACTTGACCGACAGGCGCAATCGGCTAATCTCCAGGCACGGCCTGATGGCGACCTTCTAACAGAAATACGTGGAAGTCTGTGGATACGGGTTCGGCGTTGAGTTGCCGCATCATCAGCGAGATCTGACCCCGGTGATAAGTGGAGTGGTTCGCTTCATGTTGCATCAGGTGGTTCAAACTGATTTGCATCGTGCGAAGAGGAAGCATTCTTTCCAGGGACTCGTTTGTCAGGCGCATCAAGAATTCGGTTTGTTCTTTTTCGACTTCCAACCACTTCGATCGCACCGCCGCCACGCTGGGGAATGCTGTTGGATCAAACAGAGCGTCAATTCGCTTTCTTAGGTCCGTCAAGAAGGTGGGGCCAATGGAGGACTCCTTCCAGTATTCCAGCCAGCCCCACTTCCCACTGATGATGTGCACCAGCGTGTCTCGAACGGAACGAAAGCTGCCACCTAAATCGCGAGTGAACTGTTCAGCGCTGAGAGTTGCAACCACTTGCAGGACCCGGTTGTTTGCCCAGCGGTCATATTCGTAGAGCAATTGAATGTCATCTTTATTCATAATGAAAAGTGGCCGGCCTTTCGCCCGTAAATCCTACCTTGCCCGAGCATTTCGGAAAAGCGAGGTCCACTTTCTTGGTAGCCGTTCGCCACAAAGTTCGGACTGTTGCCCATACGTTTCCGTGTGCGGATTTGCTTGCCCAAAAGTGAATCCCAATTAATACTCGTTTAGCGAAGAACGGCAATTCGCCGGCATACATTCGTGCGTGCGATTGCTTTCTTCGCAGTTCGACCTTGCCTCAAGTTTTCGCGGCCCAGGAGGTTGCATCAACACTCCATTCGCTCGCTCGCCGCAAACAAAACTAACTTCGGAACAAGTCACTGGTTTCTGGGCTGCGTGGACGGGCTGGACCCTCGATGGCATGGACTCGTTCATCTACGCGCTGGTGCTAAGCCCGGCGCTCACAGAGCTACTTCCAAAATCGGGGATGGCGAATACACCTCAGAATGTTGGCCTCGCCGGTTCTATCCTTTTTGCCTTGTTTTTGGTGGGATGGGGCCTATCTTTCCTGTGGGGACCTTTGGCCGATCGCTTCGGTCGCACGCGCGTACTCGCCGCAACCGTGTTTGTTTATTCCATCTTTACTGGTCTGGCAGCTTTGTCGCAAAACGTTTGGGAACTCGCGCTTTTCCGCTTACTGGCTGGCATCGGGATTGGTGGGGAATGGGCGCTCGCGGGCACGTACGTGGCGGAGGCGTGGCCGGAAGACCGCCGCAAAATGGGCGCGGGTTATCTGCAAACCGGGTATTACGTGGGATTTTTCCTCGCTGCTGCGCTGAACTATTTCGTTGGTACGCGATTTGGCTGGCGTGCAATGTTTCTGTGCGGCCTTTCTCCTGTGCTGGTTTCAGTGCTTATCACGCTTCGAGTAAAAGAGCCCAAACGTTGGAAGCAACGAAGTGAACAAGGTTCGCGCGAACGCGCCAGCGGTGGGATTTTTGGTCCGAAGTATCGCAAGAGAACCATCGTAAACGCTGCCTTAATCACGGTTGCAATCATCGGACTATGGGGCGGATCCGTTTATGAGCCCACCGCAATAATCACACTGGCGAAGAAAGCCGGCATGACCATGGTCGAGGCTTCGAAGATGGCTTCTGTAGGGACTGGAATTCTTTCCATCGGCACGATACTGGGTTGCCTGGCTGCTCCCATCCTCGCGGAGCGCTTTGGCCGCAAGAAGTCGCTAGGAATTTATTTCGTCGGGATGGCCGTGTTTATCGCTTTGACCTTCGGCTGGGTTTTCTATCTCGCGAACGGCCTAAGCCCGTTCATAGCCTGCCTGTTTTTCCTCGGATTCTTCGGTGGCAACTTCGCTTTGTTCAGCCTGTGGCTCCCGGAACAGTACGACACTTCCGTTCGCGCAACGGCATTTTCGTTTGCCACTTCTTTCGGAAGGTTTGTCGGCGCAGGCATGAATTTCTTGATCGGCGCAATGGTTCACAATGTCGGGACGATCGGGAAGCCCGTAGCGTTCACCGCTATCGCTTTTGGGCTAGGACTATTGATCCTTCCATTCGCAGAAGAAACTCGGAACCAGGTCTTGCCCGATTGAAGCGCAATTGCTTTAGCAGAGTTGATGCAGTGCTGACCGCCAAAAGCCGCTCACGGTTTCCTGCCGGTCGCGCAAATCCAGCCTTTGGTCGATTCAGTCGTTACATGAATACTGGAAAAACCGGCGTTCGCAAATAGTTCGCGGTGCTCATCTGAACTCAAGAGCGTCATGCCCGTTCGCGACGCATACTTTTCGGCAAGTCTGGCAGACACGGTGTTCGCTCCCTTGTAGATTTCTGCGATGACGATGAGCGTGCCGCGGGGCTTGAGCACCCTGAAGATTTCGCGTATGCCAACGGGCACATCTGGCCACCAGAAATGCGTTTCTACGGCCGTAACCAGGTCGAACATGCCATCCGAAAACGGCAACTGCGACACCGAGCCGTGGTGGACTTTGACGCGACCGACATCAATTCCTAACGCGTTAAACCTCTTGGTCGCAGCGACACTCTCCTCGGAGTAGTCGATGCCATAAACTTTTCCTTCCGTGGCGATAGCCGCGAGTTTGCTAACGGTTCTGCCACCTCCGCAACCTACATCCAGAATGATGTCGTGTTTATCGATCGAAACGTGGGCCAAACCCCAGTCTGTCAGCTTGGAGTGACTCTTATTCATCCGCCACAAAGTGAGCCGGCCCAGCCATCCATTAGGCTTCTGGCATTGACTCACCGGTGCGTTTTGGGCGGGCATAACAGGCCTCCTTGGTCAGGCAGCCCTATTCAACTTTATTCGCTAGCGGGATTCACCAGCAGAACGGCGAAGCCGTCGTAGCCCTTGCTATTCACGGTTTGCAGCGCGGTGCCACTTACGCGCCGCTCGCGCGACGCGATCTCCAGGAAGCGACGAATGCCCTGAATATCCGCGCTGGCGCTGTTCGCGTCGGTCACTTCGCCGTTACGCACCACGTTATCCGCGATGATCAGCCCGCCGGGCCGGGTAAGCTTCAGGCTCCACGCAAAATATTCCGGCATCTGGGATTTGTTTGCGTCGATGAACACCAGGTCGAATTGCGGCAATTTCTCCGCGGCGATTTTCGGCAACGTTTCCATCGCTGCGCCAAATCTCAGGTCGATCTTGTCGTTCAAACCCGCGAATGCGATGTTTTTCTTCGCCACATCAGCATGTTTCGCGTCGGCTTCCAGCGTGATTACTTTTCCGCCCGCCGGCAGCGCACGCGCCATCCATATCGTGCTGTAGGCGCCGAGCGTGCCAATTTCCAAAATATTTCGCGCTCCAATCATCCGCGCCAGCAGATACAGCAACTTGCCCTGCGTAGCGGAAACGTTGATAGGCGGCAATCCGGCGGCCGTACTAGCG
>DASXLU010000080.1:0-7953 GCA_036496065.1 Candidatus Acidiferrum sp. | reverse complement strand
AATATTTTTCACCACGTGCATCAAGACATCGAGTCCCACAATGTCCGCAGTGCGAAACGTCGCCGACTTCGGCCAGCCCACTGCAGGACCGGTACAAGCGTCCACTTCTTCGACAGTCATCCCGAGCGAGCCCATCAGCCTCAGCGCATTCAGCATGGAAAACGTGCCGATGCGATTGGCAATAAAATTCGGCGTGTCTTTGGCGAATACAACTCCTTTGCCCAAGCGCCGATCGCAGAAATCGGCCAGCGTTTCCAAGACGTCGGGAGAGGTTTTCGGCCCAGGAATCACTTCCACCAATTTCAAGTAACGAGGCGGATTGAAGAAATGTGTACCGGCCCAGTGCTGCTGAAATTCTTCCGGCAAACCCTCGGCGATCAAATGTACCGGCAGGCCCGAGGTATTGGTGGTGACGATGGAGCCCGGCTTGCGCAGCGCGGCAACTTTCGAAAGAAGCGCGCGCTTGATTTCCAGATTTTCGGCAACGACTTCGATGATCCAGTCGGCATCCGCGATACGCGCAAGGTCGTCTTCAAAATTGCCAATACTGATTTTCGAGGCAAGCGACGGCGTAAAAAACGCGGCGGGCTTGGATTTTTTGGCGGCTTCCAGGCCGGCGGCGACAATTTTGTTGCGGTCGGCGGGAGCCGCGTCCTTCGGAACGATGTCTAATAGCAGGCAAGGCAGGCCGGCATTGGCAAAATGGGCGGCGATGCGCGCACCCATCGTACCTGCGCCAAGCACGACTGCTTTTTCAATGCGACGTTTCATAGGAGACCTTGTGCAACCGAGATGGGACGGCAGAACAGGTTACAAAACCGGCAAGCGCTGGTCAAACAGGTGTTTGGTAAAATCACAACAGCAATAAAATAGATGGATATGCCGGAAGAGAAACTCGGCGAAACTTTCAGTTTTCTGCAGAGCGCCACGCAGAAACTGCGCGCCTTCGCGTATGGCGGCGCTCCACCAGCATCCGGGCGGCCACGCGTAGGACTGGCGCTGGCCGGCGGATTCGCGCGCGGCATTGCGCACATCGGTGTGTTGCGCGTGCTGCGCGAAGCAAAAATCCCGATTGACGTGGTTGCCGGCACGAGTGTGGGCGCGCTGATCGGCGTCGGTTATTGCGCCGGCACATCGCTGGAAGACATGGAACGAGTTGCCAGCGAAACCAGATTTACCGATTTCGGCCGCTGGACGCCTTCCTGGCTGGGACTTGCCACCAACGCTCGTCTGGAACAGTTCTGCTCGAAAATGACCGACAAGACGCGTTTCGAGCAACTAGAAAAACCGTTGGCGATTGCCACCACCGATATTAATCAAGGCTTGTCCGTCTTCTACCACGGTGGGCCCATCTGTCCCGCGCTGCGAGCTTCCTGCGCATATCCCGGACTGTTTGTGCCCATTCAATATGAAGGCCGCACGCTGGTCGACGGATTCCTGACGGCGCCTGTTCCCGTGGAGGGAGCACTGTTACTCGGCGCCGAAGTGGTAATTGCCGTATATCTCGAGGCGGGAAACGTGGAAAAGCCGCGCACCTTCACGGACATTCTGAGCCGCTCGTTCACCATTATTCAGAGACACGCGGACCTGGAGTGGCGGCAGAACTCGGACGTAATTCTCGAGCCCGACGTAACTTCGTTTGTTTGGGATGACTTTACGAAATCGAGCCAGATGATTCACGCCGGCGAAGAAGCGGCGATAAAGGCTTTGCCGGCGATTCGAGCGGCCATCGAAGCGAAACGCGCGCCGGTTGATCCCGCTCCGACGTAAGGCATTAATCCGCGGCCAATATTGGGAAACAAATTCTGCGCCATAACTCGCGGGGCGAGTCCAGCCGCTTTCCTTGGATTCTGATCTTCCGCGCTAGGATTCAATCAGTGATCCTCGTAGGCAGCTGCAGGGTCGTTCATCCCGCCCCGCGAATACAGCGTAGAAGTCATGCTATTAAACTCCTGCAGCAAAGTTGTCACGGAAACGTAAGTTACGAGTCAAACGTTTGTCTTGTCAGGCGCTCGTTTTCTCCGTCGAGCGCATGGTGGAATTCTTTACGAGACGCGCTTCCACCACCACGGGCTGCCCTTCGCCTTTGCCCCGTTGCGTAAGCCACGCAGCCAATCCTTCCGCAAATCTTTCGGGGCTGAGGCGAAAACTCGCCTCGATAGCGCCATCGCCGGTCGGCAGCGTGTCGTCAAACTCCGCTGCGTTGGTGAAGTTGCGCATGGAGAATTGATCCAGCCACTCCAGCGGACACGGCTTGCGCTGTCCTTTAATCAACACTTCTACGTGGAATTTCTGCGCGTACATGAATCTAGAATAGCATTCACGGACGCGGCTGGAATTCGCCAGCGAAACTTAGTGGTGGTGATGCTCCTCGTGAACTTCATGCCCGCCGCGCGGAGCTTCCCGCTCCGCAGCGCTGCGACGAATCAATTCGTGATGCTCGACATGCGCCGGACCGGCATAGCGATGCACGCCGGGATAGTCATGAACATATACTCGCCGATTGGCCCAGCCGCGGTCCCAGCGATGATCATTGATGAAGATCGCGTGACTATCCCAGCCGAAACGTGTGCCGCCCCATCCCCACGGACGAAACCATGTGCCAATCGTAATCCCGAAGCCGAAACCAATCGCGCCTCCCACAAAGAAGCCGGGCCGCGGTGGTGCATACACGACATACGGATCGTAAGTTGGAACAACGACGAACGCGGGATTGGCCGGCGCAATCGTAATGTACGGACCGCCAGAAACAACAATCCGCTGATTGGTGGACAGGTATCCGTAATCCTTCGCCTTTTTCCGCATGCGCTGCACTGCGTCCATCACGTCGGGATCCTGCGCGAGAACGGCGTCGCCCAGTTGGTTGGTCCAATTGATATCCGAAGCCATGGTGTCGAGCACGGAAGGAAACGGCAGCAGTGCCTGGACGCTCGGGTCCCAAGGCAGGTGATCATCTTCAATAGCTTTAGCTAACTCCTCGCCCGTGAGGTAATGATGTTCATCCGCCCATTGCGCCGCCTCGGGAATCTGATCTCCGAATGTGGAAGCGGTGAGGACTTGTGCCAGCAACGGATCCGGATAAAGAGCGATGCGTGAAACCAAGCGATCGAGTTGGTCGGGCGACATAGTCGGCGGAGGCGCCTGTGAACCGGGCTGCTCTTGGGCCACACACGACGAAGCAACCACAGATAGAGCCAGGATTAAAGCGAGTACACCGGTAAACGCCTTCTTGGCAGGAATGAGCATCAGAGTTTTCTCCTGAACGTAAGAGTTTTCTCCCGAACTTGAGACGGCTTGTAAGAAACACAAGGTTCTTCAGGGAAGTTGCGGAATTGGTGGGGCGCGGTATGGTTGTATGACCACGAACTTGCATCGCTGCTTGTCGCTAACATACACTGGACTAGGTTAAACTTGAGTTCACACCAGCCAGCCTGTCTGGGATGTCCCTAACGAAGGTGTGTAGATAGACAAGGCATGCATCGATAGTTTCGATTGTGCCTATTCGAGTTTTTGGGGGTAGATAGTGGCCACGCCAATGGAAAACTGGGTCGCAGAAGCGGCTCAGCTCACCAAGCCAGACAAAGTCGTCTTCTGCGACGGTTCGGAATCCGAAAATCAAGCAATTCTCGCCGAGATGCTCCGGCTGGGAGACTCGTTCGTCCTGAACGAGAAGGCTTACCCCAACTGTTACTTGCATCGCAGCAATCCGAGCGACGTGGCGCGCACGGAGCACCTGACATTCATTTGCTCGCCGACCAAAGAAGATGTGGGACCCACGAATAATTGGATGGATCCTCAGGGCGCGAAATACAAAGTGGGTTCGCTGCTGAATGGCGCGATGCGCGGCCGAACGATGTACGTGGTGCCGTACTTGATGGGGCCAGCGGATTCACCGTTCAGCAAAGTAGGAGTCGAGGTTACGGATAGCCCGTATGTCGTGGCGAGTATGCGCATCATGTCGCGCATGGGCAAGGTCGCTACCGAGCGTTTAGGCAATTCGACGGATTTCGTGCCGGGGCTGCATTCCCTTGGCGATCTGGATCCGATGCGGCGATACATTGTGCACTTTCCCGAGGAGCGGCTGATCTGGAGTGTAGGGTCTGGTTACGGCGGAAACGCGTTGCTGGGGAAGAAATGTTTCGCGTTGCGTATCGCCAGTTATATGGCGCGTCAGCAAGGCTGGATGGCCGAGCACATGCTGATTCTGGGGCTGGAATCGCCGGGCGGCAAAGTAACGTATATGGCCGCGGCGTTTCCGAGCGCGTGCGGCAAGACCAACCTGGCGATGATGGTGTCGGCGCTCGAAGCGCACGGCTACAAAGTTTGGACGGTCGGCGACGACATCGCGTGGATGCAGATAGGTCCCGACGGATATTTGCGCGCGATCAATCCGGAAGCGGGATTTTTTGGCGTAGCGCCCGGCACGGGATTCCATACAAATCCCAACGTGATGGAAGCACTGAACCGCAACACGATTTTCACCAACGTGGCTGTCACGCCAAATCGCGAGCCGTGGTGGGAAGGTATTGGCGGCGAGCATCCGGCAGGATTGACGACGTGGCGGGGCGAAAAGTGGGATCCTTCGAAGGGGCCTGCGGCGCATCCGAACGCGCGCTATACCGTTCCCGCGGATCAATCGCCGAGCATTTCGAAATTGTGGGATTCGCCGGAAGGCGTGCCGATCTCGGCATTTATTTTTGGCGGACGGCGCGCGCGATTGGCCCCCTTGGTGTACCAATCCTTTGATTGGCAGCACGGTGTGTTTGTGGGCGCTACGATGGCATCGGAAACCACAGCCGCAGCTACGGGCGACGTTGGCGTGACCCGCCGTGATCCCATGGCGATGCTGCCCTTTTGCGGGTACAACATGGCGGACTATTTTCAGCACTGGCTGACCATGGGCACGCGAATTCCGCATCCACCGAAAATTTTCCATGTGAATTGGTTCCGCAAAGGAGCTGATGGCAAATTTTTGTGGCCGGGCTACGGCGAAAATGTCCGCGTGCTGAAGTGGATTCTGGAGCGCGTCGAAGGATGGGGCGAAGCGCGCGAGACGCCGATTGGATACGTTCCTACGAGCACTGGCTTGACGCTTGAGGGCATGAAAATCTCGCCCGAATCCTTGGATGAACTCTTCCGCGTGGATGCCGACGATTGGGAAGCGGACCTTGCGGACAGCCGCGAATTCTTTGCCAAGTTTGGCAAGCGCTTGCCAAAAGAATTGATGGATGAGCACGAGAAACTTTCGAAGCGCTTCTCAAAGACCGTGACAGCGGCAAAATAGCGTGGTGGCGGCGGGTTAAGCGAAAGTTTTGTCGCTACATTTTTCTTTCCCTCTTCGAGGGAATCCAGCGAGCAGTTTCGAACGTAGAGCGCATTTGGATCGTATCTAAGGCAGGTTCGCGGTCATCCAAATGCCATCGGATAAGACTATTTACACTGCCGTCGCGCGCGAAAGGTATCGAGAGATTTGAGCACGCAGGCCATTGCTAACGACACACTCGCCACACGAAAACTCGTGGATGAAGGCACGCTCTTTCGCGTCTTGAGCGCGGTAAGTTTCTGCCATTTGCTGAACGACATGGTGCAGTCGCTGCTGCCCTCGATGTACCCCATTCTGAAGACGTCTTTCCATCTGGATTTTGCGCGCATCGGGATGATCACGCTGACCTACCAGATCACCGCTTCATTGCTGCAGCCGATGATCGGCTATGCGACCGATCGCAAGCCGATGCCATATTCGCTGGCGATCGGGATGTTCGTAACGCTGGCCGGATTGCTGCTCCTGGCCGTGGCGCCCAGCTTCGGCATACTGCTTTTTGCTTCGTCGCTGATTGGCGTGGGTTCGGCGGTGTTTCATCCCGAATCGTCTCGCGTGGCGCGACTGGCGTCCGGCGGAAAACATGGAACCGCGCAGGCGTTTTTCCAAGTTGGCGGGAATACGGGGTCGGCGATTGGACCACTGCTTGCTGCGTTCATTGTGCTGCCACGCGGGCAAGTGGGCGCGGCATGGTTCTCGTTGGCTGCGTTGCTCGGAATTATTCTGCTGGTGCGTGTGGGGCAATGGTACAAGGCGCGGCTGGCGTATTTCCGCAGCAGGCCTGCGTCACATGCACAGGAAGCGTCTCCGTTGCCGCGCCGGAAGGTCGCTTCGGCGATGGCCGTGCTGATTGCGCTGATATTTTCGAAATATTTTTACCTGGCCAGCTTCTCGACCTATTACACGTTTTATCTGATCAGCAAGTTCAACCTGTCGGTGCGCAGTTCGCAGATTCATTTGTTTATTTTTTTGGGTGCGGTGGCGGCGGGCACGTTGATTGGCGGGCCGGTGGGAGACAAGTTGGGCCGCAAGCTGGTGATCTGGTGCTCGATTCTAGGTGTGCTGCCCTTCAGCCTGATTCTGCCTTACGCCAACCTGTTCTGGACGGGCGTGCTCAGCGTGATCATCGGCTTTGTGATTGCGTCGGCGTTTTCGGCGATCCTGGTTTTCGCGCAGGAGTTGGTGCCGGGAAAAGTTGGGCTGATCTCCGGCCTGTTTTTTGGATTTGCGTTTGGCATGGGCGGAATCGGCGCGGCGGTACTCGGCAAGCTCGCCGACGCAACCAGCATCATCTTCGTGTACAAGCTTTGCGCCTACCTGCCGGCGCTGGGCTTGCTGGCCGGCTTTTTGCCAAATATGCGCAAAGACCAGCCGCAGCACTCGACAGCATAAGCCTGCGCTGGGTGCACCTTACCGCCGTGTGCGTGTGTAGGCCGACTTCACTACAAAATGGACTGAATCGCGGGATCGATCGATACGTGGGTAGCTTCGGATCCACTGATGAGGTATGAGGTCCCTTCGCGCTTCGAAAAGTGCAGGAAGCGACTGATGTGGTAGTCCTCGTCCATCACGTTGAAGAGCGTTTCGGTTTCTTGCGGTTGCAGGCCGAACGAAGCCAGCGGAGTCTCGTCGCCAAATTTTGCGGCGACAGAATTGTACCGGTCCACCATTTGCTTCAGGTTCCACATTGGCGCTCGGCGTGTGGCTTCCTCGCTCATAGATACCGCCGCGAAGTTTACCGTGAGCCGCGCCACCGCGAAAGCCGCAAATTTGGCGGTGCGAGCCGGGATGGTAAGATGCTGGTGCGCCAAATACGAATGGAGGCAGTCAACATGAGCATTGCCGTCGGACAAACCGCACCGGACTTCACATTGAAAGACCAAAGCCAAAAGGAAGTGAAGCTTTCGGACTTCGCGGGCAAGAAAAATGTCGTGCTGGTCTTTTATCCGTTGGACTGGAGCCCGACCTGCACGAACGAGCACGCCTGCTTCGTGGGCGGCATGAAGGATTTCGAAACATTGGACGCCGAAGTTTTGGGTGTAAGCGTGGATAGCGTGTGGTCGCACAAGGCCTACGCAGAAAAAATGAATATCAAGTATTCGCTGCTGGCGGATTTTCAGCCGCGCGGCGCGATGAGCGAAAAGTATGGCGTGTTTATGGCCGATAAGGGCATCACCGGCCGCTCGATCATTATCGTGAACAAGCAAGGCAAAGTGGCCTGGGCCAAAGATTACGGCATTCCCGAAGTTCCCGACGTCAAGGAAGTTGCAACGGCCTTGAGCCAGGTGCGGTAAGCAACTCCGGCCGAGTTGTCGGCGCAACAAAAGCAATTGTTGGCGGGCGGATGGCTAACACGCCCGCCTTTTTTATTTTGAAACCGCGGCATCGTTGCGCACGACGGCGCCGCCCTTCATCACGAAGCTGACGGACTCGAGCACTTTTACGTCCGCGAGTGGGTCGCCGCTGACCGCGATCAAATCGGCATAGTGCCCCGGTTCGAGTGCGCCCAATTTGTCGGGCTGGCCAATCAGGTCGGCCGCATGCGTCGTGGCGGCCTGAATCGCATCGATCGGCTTCATGCCCCACTCCACCATTTTCGAAAATTGCTTGGCATTGTCGCCGTGCGGATAGAC
>DASXLU010000079.1:0-8002 GCA_036496065.1 Candidatus Acidiferrum sp. | reverse complement strand
GCGGCAAAGCGCACCGGAATTTCGTGTTGCAACCACAAGTCCATCTGCACTTGCTTGCGACCCAGCCGCTTTTGCAATTCCGTGAATGGCAGCGGTTGCGTGCCATGCCAGGCGAGAATTTCGCCGTCCAGAATCAAATCGCCCGGCAAGCGCTCAAAAACCGTATTCAGTTCGGGGAATTCCACGATTTCGTCCAGCGTGCGCGAGAAGAATTTAATTCCGTCAGCACTCTTATGAACCTGCGCGCGGATGCCATCGTATTTTTCTTCCGCAATCAGCACATTTCCCTCGGTGAAGCTGATTTCGTCCGCGGTCTCGATGGGCGAAGCCAGCATGAAGCCGATCGGATGAAACAAGCGCATGCGCACGGAGCCCAGTTCATTTGCTGCGGCCGAGCGTAGCGTTTCGGCGATGTCCCCGGTAAGCATGTTCGCTCGCCGCACGTCTTCTAGCGGACGTTCGAAGGCCCTGGCGAGGGCTTCTTCCACCAGGCTTTCCTTCAATCCAATTCGCAAATCGCCGGTGATGATCTTGATGGCGTATTTCACTTCGCCGGCGCTCATTTGTTCGAACAGATTTCGCAAAATCGCCGTCTTTTGTGCCGTTGTGCGCGTTTCCGTCAGGCGCTCAAACGCTTCCTCGACTTGCTGCAAGCTCACGTTCGCGCCCGGTGGATTTCCGGCATTCCGCAACAGATGTTCGGCCATGTCGCCGAGGTCGCCGTGCTCTCGATAAGTCTTCCCCAGGTCCACGGCGTCAGCCTTGGCCAAATCCGCTACGACTCTCGCCAGTTGTGAGCCGCCAACACCCAACACGCGTTCTTCTCGAGAAGGAAACGCCCGGCCGGTCAGAAATACCGCCGCAAGCGTAGCCTCCTTGAGGCTGAGCGTCTTCAGCAAATCGCTCACCAAGGCGACTTTTTGCGTTTTTTTCGATGTCGCGCCGACCGCGTCACACGTCTCCACAAAGCGGCGCATTAGCGGCAATTTCCGGAGTTCATACAGCTAGAATCCCAGACAAGCGAGTCCGCTTCCATACTGTATTGTTCTGGGTTTATCGCAGAGGCCCGGGCTTAATGCAACTTGGCGGCTTCGAGCTTAGCTTGCTTCAGCACCGGGATATTCGGGTCGGCGTCTTTCCACAACACAAAGAATTTCTCGTACGCTCCCCGGGCTTCTGCCGTGGAGCCATTGGCCGCCCTGGCGCGCGCTTCTCCAAGCCTCGCCAGCGGTCCTGACCAGCAACTTCCGATGATCCCCGGGCTGGTCTCGATCTTCTGAAATTCCGCCAGCGCCGCGCCGGCCTTCTGGATATTCAACTCTGCTTCCGCGCGCAGGTACACCGGGATCATGCACGAATCGCTCAAGTTTCCAGTCAATTGCCCTTTTTCGTATGGGGCCACAACTTCTAACTGCTCAATCGCCTCGGCATTTTGTTTTTTATGCAGGGCCATCTGCGCGCGAACTACCGGCAGCCACGCCTTCTGCATCACCATGTTGGACACGTATGTTGCTCGCAAATCGTCGGTAATCTTCAGCGCTTCCGCGTCATCGCCGGTTCGCGCAAAAATTAACGCGGCCATCGCGCGCACATCCTTACTCTCCGGCGCCAGCCGCAGTGCTTCGTGCGCCGACTGCTTCGCTTCGTCCATGTTTCCAAACATTACCTCGCGCATCGCCCCTTCGACCACCCACGTTGCCGCGGATTCCGGCAACTCCGCGCCCTTTGCCGAATCGACGGCCTTCCGTGTCAATTCGCGCGCCTTTGCCAGCCTTCCGTAAAATGCCTCGGTATCGGCCTGTGCCGCAAGTATCGAATCGTCGCCTCCCGGCTTGTTCGCCGCCCACGCCGCTTCTTGTTCCATCCCAACGGTATCGTTTTTCAGAAAAGCCAGTGAATAGCGATTCGAATGCAGCGCCGCATCGTCCAGCTTCCGCGAAAATGCTTCCCTCAATACCGCATCCGCTTCATCGATTTTCGCCATCGCCAACAACGCCGTCGAAAGGTTTTCGTACCACGCCGACGAATCCGGATCGATCTTCAGCGCCTCGCGCGAGCACCTCGCGGCTTCTTCATAATTTCCCAGCACAAAGTATTCGCTCGACAAATTGCCCAGCGCCACATCATCTCGCGGGTACGCCCGGATGTACATTTTGTAACCTTCGATCGCTTTCTCCACGTCCCCCACGCCGAGGTCGTAGTAAAGCGTCGTGATATTTAATTTCTGCCGTAACGTCTGCCGGTCCGCTGCCTCGTATGCCTGCCGGATTTCGTCGCCAGCCTGCGCCATCTGATTCAGGTTGTAGTAGCTGACCGCCAATCCCGAATGTGCCAGCGCAAATCGCGCGTCCAGCTCAATCGCTTTCTTGTAATGAGGCACCGCGGCAATATCGCCTTTGTCGCGAATCGCGCTGCGCGCTTCCTCGTAAGCTTTCAGCGCTGCCGGTATGGGTGTGGTGGCTCGCTCCAGCGGTATCTCAAACTGCTTCACGGAGTCGACGCTCTCTCCGAGCTCGGCGCGCAATTTCGTGATCATCGTGCCGAGATGCTGGATCACCAGGTCCGTTCGCGCAGCGCTGTCCCTCTCACGCGCGATTCTGTCGTCTCCCGGGAAGCTATACGCCACCAGCTCAATTTCATACGCGTTCCCTGATTGCTTCACGCTTCCAGTCAGGTACGCCTTGGCGCCCGTTCGCTCGCACAGCGACCTGGCCACTTCCCGGGTCAGCGGCGAACCGTCGGCGGTGCCCAGATTTCGCAATGTCGTGCGAATTTTTTCGTCCGAAACGAGGTTCAAGCGCGGCGATTGTGCCAACGACACCTTTACCGCTTCTCGCAGCGATCCATCGAAATTCGGCTCGCGGCTCTCGTTAGCGATATCGCCGACCACCATGAAGTCCGATTCGCTCAGTGGCTTGGGCGTTTGCCACCACCAATACGCGACGCAGCAAAGTACCGCGACGATAGCCACCGCTATGGCGATTTTTATTTTCACCGGGATAGACACCCGCAACCTGTTGCTCCACTCTAAGCTTGCTCCACTCTAAGCCCTTTCCTTCCTTTGTTTATCAGCTTCTAACCGCTTTGTGTCCTACCTGAAACTCACTATGCCCCGGCATCTCTAACGCCTTGACGGACATCTTTATTTACTGATATTTGATTCCTTTCTAGTGAACAGACCAAGTACAGGGTAAAATGTCGGGTTAGTTCTTTATGACGGTTGATACCGATCGCCGAAGCAAACTCCGCAAACGTCCGTTGAGCCTCGTCTACGTCGAGCTCGCCACGGGCAACGGCGGCATGATGCGTGATTTGTGCGAAGAAGGTTTTGCCCTTCGCGCCATGATGCCCATGCGTCCCGGCGATATCAGCTCGTTCACTTTTAACTTGGACCCTGCCACCCGCGTCGAGGGCGAAGGCCGCGCGATCTGGGTCGAGGAAGGTGGCCGAGTCGCTGGCCTCGAATTCACCAAGCTCTCGCCAGAGGGACTGCAGAACATTCGCTCTTGGATGCAGCGCGTCGACGAAGCCACGGCACGCGAAGAGCAAGTTCCTGTTGCGCCTGCCCCGAAGAATAATTCCACCCTCGACGAACTTCGCCAGGAAGCGCGCACCGTCGCCGCCAGGCCGCCGGCGGCAAAGCAGGATACTCCGCGACCGCCAAAGCAAGATCAGCCCAGACCTCCCCGGCAGGATCAGCCCCGGGCTGGCGGTTCCAGAGGTGGCGACGTCACTGTCTTTCCGGCTCCGCCCAGATCCGAGCCACGCGACGTTCCCTCGCCCGAAGAACTAAAAAGAGAAATTGCGGAAGCACTTCGCCAAGCCGCAGCGGAGCACTTTGACCAAGAGGATCGTTCGAAGGAAGTCGCTGAGGAAGAGCGTCCGCCTGTCCAAGCCGCGCCACCTCCGCCTCCTCCCCCGCCGCCACCTGTAGCTGCGACGCCTGAGCCTCCGCCGCCACCTCCGCCTCCCGCTCCGGCCATACATTCGCCGATGACTCCTTTGTGGGCCACTCCCAACGCTAGCTTCGAAGCGCTTCCCGCCATCGACGAAAGGGATTTCGTGCATGGGCGGCGTGCGCGACGCTCCCGAGGGTCGAGCTTCATTTTCTTCCTTCTATTGGCCGGTCTGGCTGTGGGCGGCTACGTGTATCGCCGCCAAGTCGGACAAGTGATGATTCAGGCGGGTCAGAAAATCTCCGACTCGCCCCAGACCACTGCGTCGCGAAATAGTGGCGAACCGCTGCGACCGGCAAATCCTCCCGCCAATTCGGTGGACACCGGACCAAAATCGACAGCCTTGCCCGATTCTTCCACTCATCCTGCTTCGGAATCACCGGCCACGGCTCAACAAGATTCCGCTTCCACTCCTCCCGCGAGTTCATCAGGCTCCGCAGCAGCCGCTCCTGCGCCCGCGAACTCCGTGTCCCCTGGCGCCGGTTCCGATACCAACCCAAACCCTGCGCCGACTTCGCCTTCGTACGTTTCTCCGAGCCGTTCAAATCCTTCCTCAATCATTCCCGTTTCTCCGCTCGTGACCGGTGGCAAACCTGCCGGTACCCTCGACACCAGTACAGAAGCCGGCCAGAGCGAATATTCCGAGGCTATACAACTCCTTCGCGGCAAAAATGGCCGTGCCGATACCGCGGCAGTTGCGCGATTGCTGTGGACCGCTGTTGAGAAGGGCAATTCCAATGCCGAGGTTGCTCTTGCGGAACTTTACCGCTTAGGCCAAGGTGTTAGCCAGAATTGCGATCAGGCGCGCGTACTTCTCACCGCCGCTGCACGCAAGGGAAATCCGGAAGGCGTAAGGCACCTGCAACTTTTCGAGCAGGCCGGCTGCGAATAATTCACCAGCGGCATCTTGATCGCTTCGGACTCGTCGTTCCAATTTATCGCAGTACCTACAGGAGGCACCTGTGTTCTGTTCCAAGTGTGGCGCGGCGCTAACGGCGGACAGCACATTTTGCGGCGCGTGCGGCAATCCCGTGACTCCGCGAACACTAGCTACTCCGGCCCCCGTCCCTGTAGGCGTGGCGCCGGCTCCGGTCACAGCCTATGCGCCTGCGTATGGTGGAGCAGCGCTGACTCGCACGCCAACTTACGCGGGGTTCTGGCTGCGATTTCTCGCTTACCTGATTGACGGTCTGATCTTGAGTCCCGTGCTCATTGTTTTCTTTTTTATCGGAGCGGCAATGACCGGAGGTCTGGCTCATTTAATGGCAATTTCGAGTCAGCGCGGCGAGGTTGACCCCGCCGCCGTTTTCTCGTTGGTTTCCCTGCTAGCCACGTTTGTCGCCATCACGCTGTTGCTGCGCTGGCTTTATTCCGCTTACCTGGAAAGTGGCGAGAAGCAGGCCACCTGGGGCAAACAAGTGCTCGGTCTATACGTAACCGACTTGCATGGCCAGCGCATTTCTTTCGCGCACGCTTCCGGACGGTTTTTCGCGAAAATGATTAGCAGCCTGATTCCTGCGGGAATCGGATACATCATGGCGGGCTTCACCGAAAAGAGGCAGGCGCTGCACGACATGATCGCGAGCACGCTCGTACTGAAGCACTGACGCCACTTTCCCCATTCCCGCAAGGAAATGCTCGCGGCTATACCCACCTGTACGCACGCATCATTACGGATAGACCCGCATCTCCAACACCTGTAAATAGTAAACGGATAGCTAGCATGCCAGGGCGTTCGTTCCGTGGGGGAAGGATAGCCCTGGCCCATTTTCCTCAACCTGACGGCGCGATTCCCATTCGATAAATTGTGATGTGATTGCAGTGCGCTTCAGGAACTGCTCAGGTACTGCCAAGCGAAGCTGCCTGCAGAATTGCTGGTATCAACTCTTCATTCAGCTTGAATTTATCCAGCGTCGCGTTTGCCCCATACGTTTGCGCCAGTGTCTTCGTCTCTTCGTCGTTCCAGGCCGAAATTGCCAATACGTACCGAGCCGACGAATGCAGCCCCGCGGATATCGCCCCTGCCGAAAACTTGAAGTGATCCGGCATATGCAGATCCAGCACCACCACGTCGGGCCTCATACTTGCTGACTTTTGCAAAGTCTCCGCGAAATCGCTGGCCTCGCCCACGATCTCGATTGCTTTTTCTTCTTTTAAAAGTCGTACGATCGGATTGCGTATGATTTGGCTGTCGTCTGCCAACAGAACTTTGATCGGCACCGGTGCGCCTCTCTTTACAATAGCCTGAACGTTCGCGTCTCTACGCGGGTACCGAATTTGCTGAAGAATTAGGCGCTTTCGGGCCGGCCGGCAAAGCTTCTTCGGCGCTTATGTAGGTTTTCTTGCCGGTTTTTTGGTCCAGCACCAGGAATTGTTGCACTGATTTTGTCGATGCCATTTGCGAAACTCGCAAGCGCGCCGATTGCATGTCTTCTGCCGTTCCCAGCCACACCGGCTCACCGTCATTCTCGATCGCAAATATGTCAAAACGCTGAATCATACAATTCGCCCTCCACCGGACGACTTTTCTCTGGGCGGCTTCTTCTGGGTGTCTTCTTCTCTCTTGCTTGTCTTTACTTTGGAATCATTTGCCAATTGCTTTTCCGCAATGAGGGCTTTCACCTTTGTCAGCGGGACCTGCTCGAAGTATGTTTTTATCGACATGCTTGCCTCACTGCAATGAACTTAGCAGTCTTGCCGCTGTACGAGTCATATCTTTTCGGAATTCTTTGCCATACGTTGAGAATTTACTGCCCGCGAAAGCATGTCGTGTGCCGCCGCGCCGCCGATACTGTCCGGGTGCTACGCTCACTTGACTTTTCTCTTAGGTGTTGCTACGATAAGGATACGTTAAGGTCACGAATACCATTTGGAGGTATGGGCATGTCTCGCGAACGCACCAGGAAACTTCCCATGCATTTCAACACCATGACTCAGGCGGATGTCCCGCAAGGCCGCAAAGGCAAACACCATGAAATTATTGCTGTCATCCTGCGCGACCTCGATCGGCTCGACAACGGCGCCGCCCTTAAAATCCCTTTGAGCGAACTCGCCCAATCCAAGGAAAAGGTTCGCTCGGCGCTGAACCGCGCCACCCGCAAATCTGGTCGCAGCGTCGCCACCGCCAGCGATCGCTCATTTTTATACGTCTGGAATCAGGAAGACGGTTCGGGCCGGTCGCAATAGCGATATTTGTTTAGCCAGTGGGTCTGAGGAAATGGCCGGCAGGATGCCTTGACGCTGTGCTGTTTCCCTTAGAAAGATTTTGCGCAGGCGGTATCCAATGAATTGGGTCTCTTGTCCGGGAGTCTCATGCCTTTGAAGGTTGTCCCACAGCGCATTTTTTTCTTCGCGATCGCTCTAATTGTTGGTGGGGCTGCACTCTCGGGTTTCACCATGTACAAGCTGTTTACCAGCGAACGCTGGGTCCGGCACACCTACCTTGTCCGCTTGGAGATGTCTCAGATCGAAGCCTATCTCTCTCGCGCCGGACGCATCCGCTTGAGCTATCTGAATACCGCCGATCGCCGCTATCAGAAGGATTTTGAAGACACGCGAAAGCTCCTCGAAGAAAATCTTGTGGCCATCCATACGCTGACCAACGACAATCCCGAACAGTTGGCCAATTGCGAACAACTCGATAAGGCCGTCAACTCTCGCCTGGACATCCTTCAGCTTTCGATTCAACAGGGCGGCGCAATGGTTTCCAATGAGCAGCTTGCCTTGACCGAGGCGCTCATGAATTCCGCCTACAACACTTCCGCGGTAATCGAACGGATGGATCAGATCGAGGAAGATCTGTTGCAACGGCGTCGCGCCATTACTTCTTCCATTTTCGTCATCATTCTCGTGATTCTTGTCGCGATCCTGATTGCCTCCATCTTCTTATTCCGGATGTATTACCGCTTGCTCGCGGCCCAGTTGCGCGAAAGGCAGCTCGCTGAAACCAACGCCCGCGCGCTAAGCACCGAACTCATGCATGTTCAGGATGAAGAGCGCAGAAAATTGTCCGTGGAATTGCACGACGGCATCGGCCAGATCATTAC
>DASXLU010000078.1:0-6744 GCA_036496065.1 Candidatus Acidiferrum sp. | reverse complement strand
AAATGCATGCAGTGCCATGTCACCATCGCCAAAGACAAGCCCGCGATCATGAAACTCGCCGAATATTCCAAGTCCAAAGAACCCATTCCCTGGGTTCGCGTGTACAAAGTTCTCCCCGGCGTTCAGTGGTCCCACCAGCCGCATCTCGCTGCCAACGTGAAGTGCGAAACCTGCCACGGCAATGTTTCGCAGATGGCCACCATGTCCGAAGTTACCAGCGTCACCACTATGTATGCCTGCTTGCATTGCCATGAAATGAATCACGCCAAAATCGCCTGCGAAACCTGCCACAAGCACTAATTTCCGCGCGGGTGTATTCTTTTTTAGAGGGAAGGTTGTATGGGCCAAACCATCGATTTAGAAGTAAACGGGAAACGCTATCCCGTCCGCTATTCGCCGGACACTCCTCTACTTTACGTATTGCGCGATGAACTCGGCTTCACCGGCACCAAGTATGGCTGCGGTGAAGGCATGTGCGGCGCATGCACTGTCCTGGTGAATGGCACCGCGCGGCGTTCCTGCCAGATTCCCGTCAGCGCGGCCGCAGGCAAACCCATCACCACAGTTGAGGGCCTCGAGAAAAATGGTGCGCTCCATCCTGTTCAGCAAGCTTTTCTCGACGAAGGCGCGTTCCAGTGCGCGTACTGCACTTCCGGCATGATCATGAGCAGCATTTCCCTGCTGCAGTCCAACCACAATCCCAGCAACGAGCAGATCGTACAGTCGCTGCAAGGCAATCTCTGCCGCTGCGGCACGCATCCGCGCATCATCGCCGCGGTGCGCAAAGCAGCCGCTAAGATGCAGGAGCGTGGGTGATGCCGAAACTCGTCGAACCCAACCTGCTCGAACCCGAACGCTACGAATTTTTTGCGATGCCGATGCACCAGTTCGAACTGGCGCGCCGCGATTTCTTCAAATTGCTTGGCGCAGGCATCGCTGTTTTTGCCATCGCAAAAGATGTGATGGCCCAGGAGACCGCGCCTTCGACGAAAGGTTTTCACAACGAAGACCTTCCCGCGGCGATTGGCGCGTGGCTGCACATCGGCGAAGACGGCATCGTCACCGGCTTCACCGGCAAAGCCGAAATTGGCCAGAACATTCGCACCGAACTATCGCAAACCATCGCCGATGAACTTGGCGTCCCCTTTGAAAATGTCCGCATGGTCACTGCGGACACTTCGCTCTGCCCCTTCGACGCGGGCACGTTCGGCAGTCGCACCACACCCACTATGACGCCTCAATTCCGCAAGGTTTCCGCCGCCGCGCGTGGCGTTTTGCTTGAGCTTGCCGCCAAGCAGTGGAACACCCCGTCCGACAAGCTTGTCGCCGTCAATGGCAAGATCACCGACCACGCTTCCAATCGCACCTGCTCTTACGCCGAACTCGTTCGTGGAAATTCTTTCGCGGAATCAATTCCCGCAAAAGTCGCCTATAAACCTGCCGCCGAGTGGACCGTTGCGGGCAAGCCCATTCCTAAAGTCGATGCGCGCGAATTTGTTACCGGCAAGCACCAATACACCACTGACATGCGCCCGGACAAAATGCTCTACGGCAAAGTCCTGCGCCCACCTTCATTCGGTGCCACGCTCGTTTCCTACGACGACTCCGCGGCGAAATCCATGCCCGACGTAACTCTCGTGCACGACGGCGATTTCGTTGGCGCGACTGCTCCAACTACAGAATTCGCCGATGCTGCGCTCAAAGCCGTTCGCGTGCAATGGAAAGAAACGCCGCAAATTTCCAACGCGGAAATTTTTTCTTACCTCAAACAAAACGCCAAGCCCAGCACCGAAGATCGTTTTCGCGACAAAAAAGGTTCCGTACCCGACGGTATGGCTGCAGCCGCACACAAAATCGAGGCGACTTACAACGTCGCGTACATCGCGCACGCTCCACTCGAACCGCGCGCAGCAGTCGCGCATTGGGTCGATGGCAAGCTCACAGTGTGGATGGGCACGCAGCGTCCGTTCGCTGTTCGCGACGAGCTGGCCAACGTTTTCCATCTCACCGAAAAAGATGTTCGCGTAATTGTTCCCGACACCGGCTCTGCGTACGGCGGCAAGCACACCAGCGATGCGGGACTCGAAGCCGCACGCCTCGCGCGCGCGACACCCGGACAGCCCGTGAAATTAGTCTGGACGCGCCAGGAAGAATTCACCTGGGCGTATTTCCGTCCTGCTGGCGTCATCGAAGTGAAAAGCGGCGTCGACGCCGCAGGCAAACTCACCGCTTGGGAATTTCACAACTATCATTCGGGAATGTCCGGCATCGAGACGCCCTACGACGTTGCCAATGTGCATACCGAATATCACCAGGTGCCGCTCGTGTTGCGCAGCGGTTCGTATCGCGGCTTGGCCGCCACCGCGAATCACTTCGCGCGCGAAACGCACATGGATACGCTCGCTGCTACCGCGCAGATGGACCCGCTGGAATTTCGCATGAAGAATCTTTCCGACGATCGCATGAAAGCGGTCCTCGAAGCCGGCGCGAAATCCTTTGGTTGGCCGCGCAAGAAAACCGCGGAGGGCCAAGGATTCGGCGTCGCCTGCGGATCCGAAAAAGGCAGCTACGTCGCCACGTTTGCCGAAGTTTCGGTCGACCGCAAAGCCGGCACTGTGCGCGTCGTGAAACTTGTTGAAGCTTTCGAGTGCGGCGCGATCGTCAATCCTGATGGACTGCGCAACCAAGTTGTTGGCGCAATGATTCAAGGACTCGGCGGCGCGCTTTTTGAGGCTATCGAATTTGATCATGGCAAAATCAAAAACGATCATTTCGCCAGCTACCGCCTGCCGCGATTCAAAGACGTTCCCGAAATCGAAGCGATTTTGATCGATCGCAAAGATATCGCCTCGGCCGGTGCGGGTGAAACTCCGATCATGGCCGTTGCTCCTGCAATTGGTAACGCATTCTTCAATGCAACACAGGTGCGCCTCACGAATCTTCCGTTGCAACCGGAGCGGTCGTTAAACAGCTAGACCGCGGTTTAATTCCATATGTCACTACCAATAGTGACGCGGGTCACATCACTCTTGTCCCTCTGCGCGTATTCCTTGTGAGAGGTGAACTTTCTTATGTTTTTTCTCACAACATCCGCTCGGCCCTTCGCGGCACTTCGCGGATCCTTATTTGTTGCAGCAGTAGCTGTGCTGTTCCTCGCAGGAACAACACAGTCGCAAGACAAAACCATCCGCAGGGCGCCGATCACGCAAACCGATGCAAGTTCCGGTCAAGCGATGTTCGCCAGCTATTGCGCGGCGTGCCATGGCGCTTCCGGCAAGGGCGACGGTCCCGCTGCGAGTGAATTCAAAGTAAAGCCGGCCGATCTAACGCAGCTCGCCAAGAATAATCACGGCGAATTCCCTTCTGATCACGTCTGGGCGATTCTGCACTTCGGCACCAAGGCGGCAGCGCACGGCACCAGCGAAATGCCCGTCTGGGGTGATTTGCTGCGCGCCATGGAACCATACGATTCGCTGAAGGAAGAACAGCGCATCGCGAATCTGGTCCATTACATCAAGTCGCTGCAGGCCAAGTAGCTCCGCTACAAAATCCTCCGCGACAACTCCGGAAAGATAAGGGGGAGCGCTCGCGCTCCCTGATGTAGCGGCCAGCCTTCGGGCTGGCTTGTGTTAGCCACGCCGTGGAACCGGCCTGAAGGTTGGCCACTACAGAACATCTCTTCGAGCTCACGAGTGCCGCATGATTTAATATTCTCCATAGGCATCAGAAGAGCGTGCTCGATTTGGTGGGGGTTGGCGGCGGCTCTTTTTTGGCGGAGGCTTCCACTTTTTGCAGGATTTTCTGCAGGTCGGCGTGCGAGAAGTAGCGGCCATTCATCATGACGGCAGCAATTTTTTGCGTGTTGGAAATATCGTCGAGCGGATTCGCGTCAAGCAGGATTAAATCAGCGAGTTTGCCAGTCTCGACGGCGCCGAGTTGCCCTTCCATCTGAAAAAAGCGCGCGGGATTTAGCGTGGCGGTCTGCAAGGCTTCCAGCGGAGTGAATCCCGCGGCCACGAAGCGCTGCAATTCTTCGTGCAGGCTGAAGCCCGGGAAGATGTAGACGCCCGGCGGCGTATCGGTGCCGGCAAGGAACGGAACGCCGGCTTTGTGCAGCAGTTGCACTACTTCGAGTTCTTTATCGATGAACTTTTTGCGCGTTGCAAGATCGTCGGTATTGAACTCGGTTTTCACTTCTTCGGTGAATTTCTTCCAGGTCGTATCTTTCCAATAGGCGGGAACGTATTTAGCGCGCGGGTCTTTGCTGAAGTCGGTGACATCGATCAGGTTGCCGCCGCGTTCCCACACCAGCGTGGGACATTGCCAGGTTTGATTTTTCGCGAGAGTGGCGGCAAGGGCGGAAGCGCGCGCGGGATCATACGTGGCGAGAAACTTTGTTTCGTTTTTGTCGCCATTGAGGAATTCGTCTTCAAGCGGCGAACTGCCTTCAAAGATGCCGATCAGATGCTCGAAGCTGTGCATTCCCGCAGCAGACATTTCGCTGGCGCGCACCGAGTCTGGCACATGTCCCTCGAAGGCGATGTCTTGCTTGCGCGCTTCGTCGGCGATGGCAAACACCGCATCACGCGGAATCAGGGATTGCAGCTTGATGAAGTCGACGCCACGGCGCTTGAGTTCATCGACGGCACGGCGGCCATCTTCTGGAGTAGCGACGGCAACGGAACTGGGGAAACGCGGCTTGGGCCCATCGAGCATCGGGCCGGAAGTCATGATGCGCGGACCGATCAGGCGTCCGCCCTCGATTTCGTTGCGCCAACTCTGGATGGTGTCCAAGTCGCTGCCCATATCGCGCACGCTGGTGACGCCATTGGCCACAAACAGCGGCAAGCTGATTTCCTGCGCCAGCGGGAACCATTCGCCAAACATCAGGTGGACGTGCATGTCCCACAAACCGGGAATGAGATAGCCGCCCTTGGCGTTCACGGTGGGAGCATTGCGCGGGTAACGGGTTCCCCTGGAACCGACGGCATTGATGCGGTCTCCTTCGATGATGACGATCTGGTCGCGGCGAATTTCGCCGGTACGCACGTCGACCACATTCACATCGGTGATCACCAATGTGTCTTCCAGGTTCCAGTGCTGCTGCGCGACTACAGGCGAGGGCGCGAGACAGGCGACGGCGCAAAGCAGGCCGAGGACGAGCGCGAACGTCGAGACCAAACGAGGGGAGGAGGTCATAGGAAAAAGTCTATCGGCGGGGAGGTTGCGTTTCAAAGTGGAACGGTGCGAGGTGATAGCAGTGAGGCACCCCCACCCCGGGTGATTTTTGTAAGAGTGGCAGCCAAAGGGCTTACGGGGAGCGGCGAACGTAAGAGTGGCAAATAAAGAAGTTAGGAATTGAGCAGGTGAACACCAGTGGGATCTTCGTGGGTAGGGGGTACCCCCCTTTTTTTGCGTATCAATGGGAAACAAAGGGGTTACGGGAGAATGGCTTGTATCAAGGGGAAACAAAGGAGTTAGTGGATTTTGAGTTTTGAGCGGAAGGCGGGTGGGTAGCGACGGGGCGCAGGAAGAGCGGGCCGTGTTGAACACATGTTTATTTTACCATATATTGAAAATAAGGTAAATTCTAAATCAAGGAAATTTGGATCGGCGCTGGAAAGAGTTGACTGGCGAAACGACTAAAGTCGTGTCCTCCCCAGATGGTCACCGGAACGTTTCGCGGAGCAGGCGAATTGGTTTGGGTGGAAGTGCAGTCTAAAACCCCCACCTTTCGCAGAAGGCATAAGGCGCGAAGGATGGGCCACCCGCCAACCAGTGGAGGCTAGTACCCAACTCTCCGGTGAGCCGGGTGGTCTCAATGGGTCGACGCAACACTTAGGTCGAACCCAATTAGCATTGAAAACAAAGGGTAAATCTCCCGCTTAGGTTAAAACAGCCAGAGCACTACCCTGGCTGGGGTTTAAGCGAGTCTAGCCAAACGCATGGATTTCGCTGGGGAAGCGTTTTCGAATCAGTGCAATAGATGGTATTGCGTCGACCGTCTGAGCCGGCACGACTTACCAGGAGTTGACAAGCCTCCACCATCCGATGTCTTAATCACTTCGGGCTCCCCGCCTTCGCAGGCTTAACTCCAGCCCCAACTCCTTCTAGCAATGCCTCCGCTGGAACCGTCACCGAACCCAGTGCCTGTGACTTTGTGTCCCGCACCAGCACCCGCACTTCCGTCGTCTCCGGCAAAAGCGTCATGTGCCGTCCCAACACCAGTCCCGCCTTCGACAAAAACTGATACTGCTTCTCATCCAGATTCACTCCCACTCTCTGATTCTGCGCCGCCACCGTCTCTCCCCTTTTATCCCTCTGCACAAAATACAAATCCACCGCTCCCACACGGTGCTGATTCTCTGCCTGCAAAACCAGTTGCTTGGGGTCCAACCCCACATGCAATTCAATCTTTCTGTCGACCGCGGATCCAGATGGCCTACCCGTAACAATCATCCCCAAACTTGTCGCATCCACGGGACTCATGGCCGCCTGCTCCAACGCGACTTTAGCTTGATCTTCACTGCTTGCGTGCTCGGGTTCGGCAAAGTATCCGCGTCGGTAGCGGAGATGCAAATTCCCTTCTCTCACCCTGACTTGGATTTCCCGATATTTTCCGTCCCATTCTCCATGATTCGGATAGAAGGCGACGGTGTACGCATATCTCCCATCATCCAGGGCGCGCCGGAATGCATCTCGAATGTCGTTGTTCCCGTAAAATGCCTGGCCGCCGGTGCGGTC
>DASXLU010000077.1:0-7086 GCA_036496065.1 Candidatus Acidiferrum sp. | reverse complement strand
GTTCATCATCCACCGCTTTCCTTCAGCACCAAAAAACCGTCCTCCAGCGAACTGCGCGATTCCATCGACGCGGCTTGTGCAGCCGCAAATTTCTATCCCGATGCGGTTCTCTCCGGACACGCGCATATCTATCAACGCATTACTCGCGTCATGACCGTGGCCAACAAATCCATCCAGGTTCCCTACATCATCGCGGGAGCTGGAGGCTTCGCGGTGACTCCCAGCACCGAAATCGACAAGGCCGACGTAAAACTCGAAGACATCAGCGATCCGCAATTTCGCCTGCATCGCTTTCTGCCCAATTTCGGCTATCTCAAAATCACCGTCGCCAGCAAAGCCGCGAATCAAGCCGCTACTCAAACCAAGCATTCTTCGCGTTCCACGGCGGCCCGCAAATCGCATCAGTCCGGCGCCACCCCAAGAACAAAAATTAACGTCCCCACCCTCCGCATCGAGTTCCGCAGCATCGACCCGCGCCTGGCCAACCCAGCCGACGTCTGCATCGTCGACCTCCAAAACCGCCAAATCCTCTAAACGAGGGATCGCTAGTCTCTTCCGAACTGTGTGACCTCTGCGTGTCTGCGCTATGCTTTCTTTCGCCCTGTGTCTTGCACAATCCAGCGAATTCCACTCCATCTCCGTTCCCTCTGTGCTTCTCTGTACCCTCTGTGGTGAAGTCCACTGCCGCCACACCTGAGCACCTCGCGACATGCACTCAGCCCTACTCCGGCAATTCCTGCCCAACGCACCCGGCAACTCTTTCTCCAACAGAGCCATCGCGCTCGCAACTCCTTCACTCTCAGCCACAACCTGTGGCTACAAGATTGCCTTTACAACTCCGGGGCGCAACGCGCCAGCACGCGCGCTGCGAATATTTTCACAAAGGAGTCCTCATGTCCGTTTCCGGCATTTCCACCAGCGATCTCTTTTCATCCCAATACGCACAGTCCGCTCAGACCAGCTTTCAGAAATTTCAGCAGGAATTTCAGCGACTTGGCCAGGACTTAAAATCCGGCAATCTCTCCCAGGCGCAATCCGACTTCACTACTCTGGAATCCGATAACCCGCAAGTCGCCGCCAATTCGCAATCCACCTCCAATCCTATTGCTGCGGCGTTCACGCAACTCTCTCAGGACCTGCAGTCCGGCAATATTTCCGCCGCACAGAAGGACTACTCGGCCATCCAACAGGATTTCCAGCAGCAATCCGCCAACGCAACTTCGGGCCATCATCGTCACCATCATCATTCCGCTGCCTCGCAGGATTCTTCCAGCTCGCAGAATCCCATCGGGCAACTTTTCTCCCAACTCGGGCAGGCACTGCAATCCGGTAGTCTCACAAGCGCCCAATCCGCCTACGCCTCTCTGCAACGAGATTTCTCCGAACTTGGCTCTTCCTCCGCCACCGGTTCTTCCTCATCTTCCTCAACCACCGGCGCCGTAAACATCTCCGTCTGACATTCGCTCCCCCAGGCAAGGCAGGCTCCTCCCCTGCCTTGCCGCATTCCTCTCTCCTCTGAGCTCAGCGCCCTCTGTTCACCCGAGCGTTTTTCTGCGAAGGGCATCTCTGCGTTAGTCTTTTTCTTTCTTCTTCCCGAATTTCCCATTTCCCATGGCGCATGCTATCTTCGATTTACCAGGAGCAAATCGCATGTCCGTAAATAAAGTCATCCTCGTCGGCCGTCTAGGCCGCGATCCAGAAACCCGCTACACCGGCGGAGGTCAGGCCGTCGCCAATTTCTCCGTCGCCACCGACGAATCCTACAAAGATCGCAACGGCGAACGGCAAAAGCGCACCGAGTGGCACAAAATTGTTGTCTGGGGCAAGCAGGCAGAAATCGCTCAGCAATATCTCAAGAAGGGTTCACTCGTCTTCATCGAAGGACGCATTCAATCCCGCGAATGGCAGGATAAAGAAGGACAGAAGCGCACCAGCTTCGAAATCGTCGCCAACAATTTCCGTATGCTCGGCGGCAAAGGCGATGGCATGGCCGCAGGCGCAGGAGCAGGCTCAGGTGGGGGCGCAGCTCGCGGTGGAGACGACTTCGATCATCCTGCGGGAGAAGATCCCTTCGGCAACGCTCCCTCTTCCGGCCCCGAAATCTCCGACGAAGACATCCCCTTCTAAAGATTCTCGGTTGGGGCGCAGCACTGCTGGGCCTCATGTCCGCACAATCCAAATCTTTACCAGGTCTTTCCCTCCGCCTCGTATTCTGCCGAACTTCAGATGCACACCGCCCCGGCCAACTCTCCGCGCCCTCTGTGCTCCGCCCTCTGCGCCCTCAGTGGTAAATCTTTCTCCTTTCGCTCGCAAAAACGAAAACGGAGAAACGCAACCAACGTTTCCCCGTTCCCACAATCCTCGCAGTAATTCCGCCCTCACTCCATCGTCAGCACC
The DNA here is from genome assembly GCA_036496065.1 of Candidatus Acidiferrum sp. GTDB lineage: Bacteria > Acidobacteriota > Terriglobia > Acidiferrales > UBA7541 > Acidiferrum. Next base: position 4,689 of record DASXLU010000077.1, on the reverse strand, counting down.
ACCCGAAACTCCGCCTTCCCACTGTTCATCCGCTCGTACGCATCCTTAGCCTTCGCCAGCGGAAACTTCTCGATTATCGGCCTTACCCCCGCGTACGCCGAGAACCGCAGCGTATCTTCCGAATCCATCCCCGTGCCCGATGGCCATCCCTGAATTCCGCGGCGTCCACTGATCAGCGGCAATATAGACACCTGCAGCGGATCGAACGACGCGCCCACAATCAGCAATATCCCGCTAACCCCTAATCCTCCAATCATCTCTTGCTGCGCTTTCGCGTTCGGCGCCGTCGTCAGAATTACTTTGGCTCCCCCCATCTTCTGCAATTCTTCTGCAGCATTTGTGGCTTTGCTATCGATATACACGTGCGCGCCCAACTTCTTCGCCAGCGCCCCGTTTTCCGGCCCACGCCCGATTCCCACCACGCGATATCCCGCCTTCGCCGCGTATTGAATTCCCAAGTGTCCCAAGCCGCCGATTCCCTGCACCGCCACCAAGTCGCCCATATTCGCACCGCTGTGCCGCAATGCGTTGAACGTCGTAATCCCCGCACAAAGCAGCGGCCCGGCATTGGCCGCGTCGAGATCGTCGGGAATCCGCGCCACCGCCTCATGCCGTGCCAGCATGTACTGCTGGTATCCACCATCGCGCGTGATCCCGGAAATCGCCTGATTCTTGCACGTCACAAAATCTCCGCGCCGGCACGATTCGCACACGAAGCAGTGTCCGCCGTGCCATCCCACTCCTACGCGATCACCCTTCTTCCACTCCGTCACACCCGCGCCGACTTCATCAATCACGCCAGCTACTTCGTGCCCCGGCACACGCGGATACGTAATCCCTGGCCACAAGCCATCCTTGGTCAGGTGGTCGCTATAGCAGATTCCGCAGGCCTGCACCTTAATCCGCACCTCTCCCGCGCTCGGTGCCGCGATCTCCCGCTCCGCCAACTCAAATTCGCCTCCCGCTTTTCCCACTTGCGCCACTAAATTCTTCGCCATCCTCATCTCCTCGATCTCAACTGCGATTTGGATACTTTGCGTTTGCCTTTCTGTAGATGCTCCTTGCGCGCCGCTCGTTAGACTTGATTTAAGGCCCGTGCACGGGCACTACCCACTTGCCTCCCCTCGCGGTCTGCGCGACCATACTCTCCAGACGCAGTTACTTTCGCCGCTGCTGCATCCATTTCGACTGTTCGGAGGTTCTATGCTCGAGTCCCGTCGTCATCTCATACAGTCTTTCGCGACCTTCACTGGGATCATTGCGGTCGTACCAACGATTTTGTCGGCGCAACGTCCGTCTCCCCAGCCTCTTCCTTCGCCCAACGCTCCGAATCCGGCTTACCCGCAGGGCATGAACGGGCCAGGCCCCACGCAACCCGACCAGAAAGCAATCGACAAACAGAATCAGGCGCAAATTCGCTCTGACGTCGAGAGGCTCTACGCTCTGGTTTCCGATCTGCGGCAGGAAGTTAGCCTGACCAATTCCGCGAATGTGCTTTCTCTTTCCGTCGTCAAGAAAGCCAAGGAAATCGAGAAAATCGCAAAACAAGTCAAGGACCTGGCCCGCGGCTAAAGGTCGCGGCTGCCGTTGGGAATTAGGCCGCGGCACGGACATGTGCCGACATCTTCGGGATCCGACCCGGCAAAATATTATCGACACGGAACACGCCACTCGCCGCTCTGCATTACACGCCCGCTCCTTTTCTGTACGCACGTACAGTTGTGTCTTTACCTTCGGCCACGCCAAACTACCATCACAATGCGCGTCCCACATGCCAGGTTCGGGGCGGCAGCACTTTTCCGCCGCGACGGCCAGGTTCCTCTCGTCGCCGCTATTTTTGCGATCGTATTTTCCTTCGCATCCTGCAGTTCAGGTGCGGGACCTTCATCCACCAAGTCCCCGGCTCCCGCTCCAAATTCATCCATTGCCGTCGTCGTAACTCCGGCCACGGCCAACATCCGTGCTGGCGCGACGCTTACATTTTCCGCAGCGGTCACGGGCACCAGTAACACCGCCGTCTCCTGGTCCGTGAACGGCACCGCCGGCGGCTCTTCCACACTCGGCACCATAAATTCCTCCGGACTTTACACCGCGCCCGCCACACTGCCGTCGCCCAACACCCTTACCGTCACCGCCACGAGCGCGGCCGCCGCAACCGCCACATCCTCAAGTTCCGTCACGCTCATGAATCCGACACCAGTTCTCACCGGTATCTCGCCAGCTTCCGCGAATCTTGGTTCCTACTCGCTTACGCTCAACGGGAGCAGCTTCGTTTCAGGAGCGCAAGTCATCGTCGGCAATTCCCCTCTCACCACAACGTTCGTCTCCTCTACACAACTCACGGCCACCGGCAACGCCGCGTCTTCCGGGAACTTTTCTGTGATGGTACAAAATCCAGATCCGGGCAGCAGCGAATCTTCGGCCCTTAATTTTCAGGTGAACGGTTCTACGCAGACTTCAAGCTGCGGCCAGATGTCCGTCGGCCAAGGCGCCAGCCTCAACGGGTTCCTTCCCTTTCCCAGTGATAGTCTTTGGAACAAAGACATTTCCTCCGCACCCGTCGACCCCAATTCCGCCGCCATCATCAACTACATCGGCACCACCATCGGTCTTCATCCGGATTTCGGCGCCGGTCAGTACAATGGCTCGTACATGGGCATTCCTTACACCGTTGTCGATTCTTCGCAGCCACTCATTCCCGTCACCTACAACGCCTATGGCAGCGAATCCGACCCTGGTCCCATGCCCATTCCTCTCACTGCTCCCGTGGAAGGCTACCCCAATCCAGGCAACGGCGATCGCCACGTACTCGTCCTCGACAATGCCAATTGTTTTCTCTACGAACTCTACGGCGCGGCTCCCGCATCCTCGAACTGGACCGCAGGCTCGGGCGCGATTTGGGATCTGCTCTCGGACGAGCAGCGTCCGTACACCTGGACCAGCGCCGATGCCGCTGGCCTACCGATTTTTCCTGGCTTGGTTCGATACGATGAAGTCGCGGCAGGCGCCATTCATCACGCCATCCGATTCACCTTGCAGAATTCTCGCCCCGCATTTGTTCCACCCGCATCGCACATCGCGTCCACCACTTCCAACGCCAACGCCGCTCCCATGGGAATGCGGCTGCGGCTCAAATCCTCTGTAAACATCTCCAGCTACTCTGCGGCCAACCAAGTAATTCTCAACGCCATGAAAAAATATGGACTCATCATGGCCGACAACGGCTCGTCGATGTACATCTCCGGCGCTCCCGACGATCGCTGGAACAACAGTGACCTCCATCTCCTCGGCGGCATCACCACGGCCGATTTCGACGTGATCCAGATGACTCCCATCTACACGTCTTCCACCGTGCCCACGGGCAACGCGCCCACAATTTCTCATTTCACCGCCAGCGCGACCAGCGCCTCGTCCGGCACGCCGGTCACGCTCTCGTGGCAAGTTACCGGCGCGTCGTACGTGATCGTCTCGCCGACCATCGGCTCGACTCGCGGCACCTCAGCCTCCGTCTCTCCCACCGCAACCACCACCTACACCCTGTACGCCGCCAACGCCTTCGGCCAAACCACTTCCTCCGTCACCATCTCCGTCCACTAACGCTTTCTCCGCGACACTCCGTAGTCTCTGCGCCTCTGCGTCATCTTTTTCTCTTTCCGAGTTGAATTATTACTGCTTTAGCTCATTACCTGAGAAATTCTCTCTCGCGAACGGCACTCGATACGATATAACTTTGACAATGGCCCACATTCCCGCCGTTCTCGCTCCTAACTCTTCGCCGGAATTGGTCGAACCTGCCTCCGGGGATTCACATCGCCTCCTTTGGTTTGAACTATTTTTGGTTCTTACGATCGCCTTCGCTGGCACGATCGCAAGCGCAATATATCTTCTAAGACATGGCCCCGGTCCAGCTCAGAATAGCCTCCAGAACAGCTCTCGTTGGATATCTGGCGCACTCCATGAGATCACCGCATTATTTTTGCTTGGCTATGTGCTATTTCGCCGGGGCCTTCGCTCGCGCTTGCAGGCTATCGGCGGGCGATGGTCGCTTCGCGATCTCCTGACCGGAATGTTTCTGTGGCTCGGTGCTACCGGGGCTTCCATCGCGGTTTGGCAGGTTACCCGCACTCTACAACACGCCCTTTTGGGTACTGCGGCAAGGAGTCCCTCGGCTAGCGCCTTCTTCGCCCATCCAGGGTTGGCAGCTATTCCATATTTTCTTTTAAACCCGTTTTTCGAGGAGCTCATCGTCCGCGCCTTTTTGATGACTGAAATCATCGAGCTCACGGGCTCAACGGCATTAGCGGTCGCGCTCAGCGTTGCTGTCCAGTTTTCCTATCATCTTTACTATGGATGGGCCGGGGCTACCAGCGTATCCGCCTCGTTCCTCTGCTTTGCGCTGTACTATGCCCGCGCACGTAAGATCCTTCCTGTCATTGTGGCTCACGAATTCATGGACATCATTGGACTCATCCGCCTCTGGTAATCATCCTATTCCCTGGTCGCGACTGCGTTCCCGGACTAAGAGTAACCGCCGCCTAGCGGTCCCAATCCCTTTACTCTCTCGCACCACTGCCGCTACGCGTCGCCAGCCCTTCCGCCGGATCCCGATATAATTTCTCTTGAGCCCGCATTCCGCGCGCGGGCTCGTTCCACCGCAAATTTCATCTTCGAACCTTGGGGTATCGCTCA
>DASXLU010000076.1:0-10516 GCA_036496065.1 Candidatus Acidiferrum sp. | reverse complement strand
TCGTGATTCATGGGCTCCCACGGGACAAGTTTCTCGGCAAGTACATCCATTCTGCGAAAGAGAGTTAACTCGCAGAAAAGTCCAAAAAAATCCAAGTCCCGGAAGACCAACGAACGTCTTTCTCGCATCCTGTCTCGAAGCCGCTCGAAATGGGCCGGCATTTCGGTCCAGTGAAGCCCAGCACGGTGGTGATGGCAGAGATGGTACCCTTCGTTCATGAAGTTCACCTTATCTACGATCGTCACCGAATTCGCGAAATAGTCCTCGGGATGATCTGGATCACAGAAAGCGTGTTGGACCCATGCGGTAATTGCATTGATGAAATTCATGCAGAGAAGAGGAACCAAGACGAACATGGTCCCAATTCTCCAATCGTAAACAAAGACAACCGCGAAATACGCATAGTAGCGGGCCATTCCCCAGAGCATGCGCTTTCGATTCTTTTCGTCATGTCTCGTCCTAAAGTAGGCGTAGGGAGCTATTCCCAATACCGTCCAAATGTTACCCGCGAGGTACCACAGGAAATCGAGTCGGCTCGTTCGATCGTAGCCCATGTTGCTGCGAGTGTCGTCGGGTCCGCTGTTCTCTCGGTGGTGCAGGCACACATGAGCCGTCCGACCCAATTCCGGAGCGTTGCCATACAGATACCCGAGGAAGAACTCAAGGTAGCGACCGAAGACCTTATCGTATTTGTCCGAAAAGTAGCCGTGGCGCCGGTGCGCCTCCAAGTGGCTGGCGCTGAACATCCTGACAAAACGCTGGAACTTTAGACCGTAAAGGGAAAGGTAGAATGCGATTAAGAGGAGCGGTCGAGGTTTCCCTGCGACCAGTTGGATAGCAAAGATTGGCACGGCGGTGAGCGTAAGGGAAACCATCACTCGTAACGCGGGGGTGTCTCGCGGGTCCCGCAGAACTTTTTGGCCGAGCCTTTCGAGGACCCGGTCGTAGGCGCGGGAGAGAAATTCATATGCGTCTCGAAACGGACGAACCCTCCCGAACAACCTTGCCGCTCCGTAGGATCCATAGGAGAGCGCGGCTATGGGCACTACGGCAACAATGCTCGCCAAACCCATGAGCAATGCACACCACCGAAACAGGAACTGGAATTTGGATGTGGCGGTGAAATCCACCACTATCGGGGTAGCGCCTATTTCGGGGTTACCAATTTCCATTTCTGCACCTTGGCCACGCTTTGGCTTAGGAACCCGAGCAGCCATATTAGGCGATATTCGAGAAGGCTTATAACTGTTTTTGATGTATCCTCCTGCTGCCCCGTTAGTGTGGGCTGGTCATCCAAGTACAAAACCTATGAGCATGGCGCTATTTCAAAAGCAGCCGCCCAACCGGCCGCGGTCCAACGACAAGCGAAAGATTATCGAGCATTATGATTTGGTGAGCCCCTACTACCAAGCGTTTTGGGGGGAAAACATACATCACGGTTTTTGGATTCGCGGCGACGAATCGAAAGAATTGGCCCAAACGCAACTTACAGAGCACCTCGCACAGTTGGCCAATCTCCAGACCGGGTCCTCAGTGCTTGATATCGGTTGTGGTTTCGGAGGCAGCAGTCTCTATCTCGCCCAAAAATACAAGGTGCGCGCGACGGGCATCACCATCTCTCCTGTGCAGGTGGAAATGGCCAAAAAGGCTGCCATTGCTGCAAAACTGGACGCGCAGTTTCTGTTAATGGACGCCGAAGCCCTGAATTTCTCGCAGCAGTTTGACCTTCTTTGGTCTGTAGAAGCCGTCTCCCACTGTCACGATCGTCGGGGTTTCTTCGTCAATGCCGCACGTTTTCTGAAACCGGGTGGCACCTTTGCGCTTACGGACTGGTTCAAGAAAGCGGGCCTTTCCCCGGCTCAAACACGCAAGTTTATCGAACCGATCGAGCGGGGAATGTTTGTTGAGCTCGAAACCATGGACGACTATGAGTCCCATCTCGTTGCCAGCGGTCTCCAAATCATTCACAGGCAGGATTTATCACTTCAGTGCGCGAAATCTTGGGATTTCGGATTGGATGTGATTCGCGAGAAATCCTTGTGGGGCCTTGCCGCGAAAATGGGAAAGGATTTTGTGACTAATCTCCAAGCATTCCGGGCCATGCGTGCAGGTTACGCTTCCAGCAATTTTGTATGCGGGCTCTTCATTGCCCAAAAACCTTGCGACGGCAACTCAAAATAGCCTTGATTGCATCGAGACGCTGCAGCCCTTTGGCATCCTGACGTCGCCAACTGCATAGGAAAGTGTCAATCGGGGAAAATGGGTAGTGGGACGAACGTGACCGGTTCCATTCGGCCGAAGCCTTCCATTGCGAGTGCTAGCAATTCTCGTTGCGCTGAGGCAAACCATATAGAGATACTTATTGCTCGCGGGTCTCAGGCGCCATACCCCCGGCACGGTCTAAGATCTTCATATTCGCGCGAAGGAAGAGGCGCGTATGCAGACTTCTCAAATTATTCAGGCGTGGGGCAAGATTCTGCGCGGTGAGCGCCCTTCGCTTTCGCTGGAAATCACGCGGGAATGCCCGCTGAAGTGTCCGGGCTGCTACGCCTACGACAGCGCCCATCTGGGCGGCGGGAAGACGCTGCGTGACTTGAACGATCGAACTGGTCAAGCGTTGATCGAAGGCGTTCTCGAAGTTGTAGATCGTCTCAAGCCTTTGCATTTATCCATTGTGGGCGGCGACCCACTGGTTCGGTATCGCGAACTCGAGTCGCTAATCCCTCAACTATTGGCGCGAGGGATGCACGTACAGATCGTTACGAGTGCCTTTCGGCCGATGAAACTCGAATGGGCCAATCTACCCCGCCTACATATCGTCGTATCGGTCGACGGGTTGCAGCCGGAACATGATGTCCGGCGAGCACCTGCCACTTACGAGCGCATCCTGAAGAACATCGAGGGACACAAAGTCACGATCCACTGTACGATCACGGGCCAGATGATGAAACGTCCAGGATACCTGGGCGAATTCCTGGAATTCTGGGGTCCCCGACCGGAGACGAAGAAAGTCTGGTTCAGCTTGTTCACTCCGCAGATCGGCGACCAGTTGCCGGAAATGCTCTCTCCGGCTGAGCGCGCCCTGGCCATTTCGGAAATGATGCGGCTGCGAGAGCAGAACTCGAAGCTGGACATGCCAGCGAGTGTGATTCGGCAATTTTCTTCACCTCCGGAGAATCCGGCAGAATGCGTTTTTGCGCAAACCACTGAGACCTTGTCTGCGGACCTGCGGACGTTGATCACGCCTTGTCAGTTTGGTGGGCGGCCGGACTGCAAGTCGTGCGGATGCATTGCGTCGATGGGCTTGGCTGCGTTATCGGCGCACCGATTGGGAGGGGTAATTCCCGTCGGAGCGATTTTCAAAGCATCCACCAAGATCGGCCAAGCAAGAGCAAAGGCGAAAGCAAAACATCAAGTCAAGAACCCGCTCGAGATCTTGCCCTCCACCGAGCCAAAGACCATCAGCACGCAGGCAGAGAGAATTAATTCGTGACGTACAGTGTCCAATCTCGACTACAGATCACACACGAGGACACCGAAATAGCCTCCCTTGTCGCCTTGTCCGCACGCCTCGGCCGTGATCCCCTGTTGGTGCAAGCGAGCAACGGAAATACATCCATCAAGCTCGAGGGAATAATTTGGATTAAGGGCTCCGGTAAATGGCTGGTCAATGCCGGACAGGAAGAGTTTCTGGTACCGATCCCGTTGACGGACGTCGAGGAATCGATCAGGAACGACACGGAAATTGCACCCCCGGATGCGGGCGAGCAGCAATTACTCCCGTCGATCGAAACCGCTATGCATGCGGTGCTGCGCCACCGGGTGGTCATCCACGTACATTCCGTCAACACCATTGCCTGGGCCATCCGTCTCGATGGAATGATTCAGTTGAGAGAGCGCCTCGCCGGTTTAAACTGGCGATGGATTCCGTATGTGAGTTCCGGCATTCCGCTCGCTCGCGAAATTGAGAAGTGCGTGGCCGACGCGCCTGAAACGGATGTTCTCGTTCTTGCGAACCATGGCCTGGTGATCTGCGGCAAGAATTGCGCAACCGCCGAAGCGCTCCTTTTTGAAGTGGAACGACGACTGGCGATCAGTCCCCGGCAATCACCGCAACCTGACGGCGCTACGTTGAAAACGATTGCGCGTATTAACCAATGGCGGTTTCCCGCACTTAATTCGGTGCATTCGCTGGGGACCGATGCAGTATCTCGTAAGATTCTAGAAGGAGGCATTCTCTATCCTTGCCAAGCAATTTTTCTGGGCCGGACGATGCCTCTCTTGTCCAAGGCCGCTATTCATTTCAATTTCGAAGGACGTGCGAACGCCGGGGGCAATACCCAGCCATTCGTTGTCGTAAAGGAGGGCGGGGTGATGGTTAACAATATGACCAACACAGAGTTCGCCAACTTGGTAGGCCTGACGGAGGTCATTCAGCGAACCGAAGAATCTACAAAAATCCGATATCTTACGGCCGCGGAGGTAAAAAGTGTCTTAAGTGACCGCGCCCACAGTTACAGAACAGCTGCAATCAGAAGTGAGAAAATCGGCGTCCTCCAAACTGGTTCGGAAACCGCTCCTCTGTGACAAAGTCAGAGATCAAATCCTGATTAATGCGCTTACCGCCCGCGTGGGTACCATGATCCACGTGTCCGATTTGCCGGACGAATCAGGCACAATGCGTTATCCCGCTGGGCGCTCTGGCCATAGCACGGTTAGCAGCAGCGCGACAGCGATACCTAGCGAGACTTCCACAAACGGTGAGTCGCTAGTTCCCACGGTGGTTCGGAACGCGTTACCAGGACCACGAGTGCCAGCGTAACACTTGCAAGGGCGGAGGCGGCGCGACCAAGGTGCAGGAGTGCGCAGATCGTGCCGATTACGAAGACCCGATGCCAAACGCAATCACACTGGGACCAAAATACGTCGCCAGCAACGCGCCGCAAGCAGCGCCTAGTGCTGTTCCGACGAAGCGCTGCCCCGAGATGGTCAACGTGTCACCGAGTGTGGACTGCATCACAATCAGGGTCGTAATGGGCGCCCAGTAAGCATTCTGGAGTCTGAACAGATGAGCCAAATACAAGGAGATCATTGCCGCGACAGTTGTGCGGGCCAGATGTTCCATCGCCTGACGGCTTAAGCCCGAGAAGAAACCAATATGCTCTTGTGACATGCACCCCTCCCGCCCGCGCAATTCTAGCCTACGAGGAAGAAGCGAATCCTGGTAAGGCGCAAACCGTCTATAAATTTGTTTGGTAGGAGGAACGGGGACGGATAGAGTATGCCCAAGCGGAGAGCGCGTCGAGTGCTTAGAAGCCAAACGCCGTGAGTCTCACGAACGATTGCGATCTGGAGCAACTTCGCGCGGAATTGCGGAAGATGACGGACGTTGAGCTACGTAAGTTCGTGAGAGCCGCGTCAGACGCCTGCAACTCAGGATCAGATGTAAACATAAAACGCGTCATTCAACTTCAGGAGGGCACAGCGGAATGGCGAAGAAGAAAGAATCCGAAGACGACGGACAATACAAAGTAGGCGATGGCATCACTGCGAAGTTAAGCGACGGTCGAAAGGTCGAAGCCACGATCCGTGCCGTCTCGCAACGAGATGGAGACGTGAAACTGATTATCGATTACGGACATGAAGAGACGGCGACGATTGGGTTGTGGCAGGTTGTCATTGATTCCGCACGGTAAGCTGGCTCAACGATTTGCCAAATCTGCGTATTCGTGATCGGCACTAATACTTTTTCTTCTAGCTAGCTATTCGCCAGTAGGGCAGGAATCGCCAGTGCAATTCCTTCGCGCTCCGCCATTCGCAAAATGTTTCTCCGCGATAGCTGGAATCGATCGCGCAACTCCTCCAGCAATTTCAAGTCTCGCAAATCCTCCAGCGTTTCATTCAACTCCGCCAACGTCATGCTCCCACCAAGAGCCACACCATCCGCGTCACAGGCGAATGGCTCCCCGAATAGCGCCTCGTAAAGGCAGCCGAGCAGCACGTTATCGTAAGCAGCCACAAGGCAAGCCCGATCTTCGGCGACACTCTTCTGAAATACCTTTTCTCCCGCCGCATGAGTAATCTGCTCCCTGCTCGCTCGGAGTCCAGTCGTGCCGCGAAAGTTGGCTATGTGTTGCCAGGACTCCTCGGCCCCGCAATTTACAATTTTGTAGCCACTCCTAAGCAACTCTCTCGCTGCAAAATCGCCCGGCTGCAGATTGATGCCCCCCGGCCAAATCTCCGGAAACTCGTAGCGGCAGGCGAAGACCGGTGCAGCCAAAGAGCGAAAGCTCTCGACGCGACAGAGAAGCGCAAAGATAGCGGGCGCGCCCCTGCGCGGCACAAACGAAACCGCGGCCACCTGTGGATCGCGAAAAGCCTCGAACTGAGATGCCGCCCACTCGCCATCCAGAATAAAAGTATCCGCATCTACAAAAAGAAGAAAATCACAGGGCCTCTGTAAAGTAGCGTCATAAAATTCCATAAAGTCGCGCATCCCCGGGCCACTTTCGGAAAACGAAATTCCCGGAAACAACTCACCCCGGAATTCCCGCGCATTCGCATCGCAAAAAATGTTGACCTGCACTTCCAGGGGCAGCCGCGCAAACGCCGGAACAAGTTCGCGCATTACAAACCGATGCCACAAGCGCGCCAGATCAGGATAACGATGCGGACTGGCAATAAGCAGGCGAGTCATACACTTCACCGCGTGGCGGGGCTGTCGCCCCGGGAATGATAAATGCCGCTGCGATCAAATCCGCCCTCCCATATTCCATCTACCCATGTTCCATCCAAAAAAATGCCGCCAAGAAAAGTTCCCCCCACGAACTCTCCCGCTCGAAACATCCCGCCCGTAAACAATCCAGCCTCGAATCGGCCCCCCACCCACTCACACTCAAACAATGCCGCCCCGCGGTTCACCGCGTCCGGCCCAAATTTTGTCCGGCGATACAACTCACCCAGCTTCAGAACCAACCCGCTCCCGTCATTTTCCATAAGAATGTACCTCCATGCCCATTTCCAGGGTCGCATTGCATGATAGTGGCAAACGCTGTCCGCATAAACGTCGCCCGTGATGCAGACAGAGGAATAATAGAGGGCTGAGGCAAGCGGCGGGTTTGATAGCAAGACAAGAAACCGACGCGCTAGAATGTATCTACGATGGCACATAATTGTGTCGCAATCTTCGATCTTGGTGGTGTGGTGATCGATTGGAATCCACGTTACCTGTACAGCAAGCTGTTAAATGGCGACGAAACAGCGATGGAAGACTTTCTCGCTGCCGTTTGTACATCGTCTTGGAACGAGCAGCAAGACGCCGGGCGATCGTTTGCTGATGGTTGCGATGGTCTTAAGCGACTGCATCCCGATAAGGCGGAGTTAATCGATGCGTGGTTCGAGCGATACGAGGAAATGCTCGGGGGAGAGATCCCGGGCACAGTGGAAATTCTGAGAGAATTGCGGTCACGGAGCGTACCTATATATGCGCTTAGCAACTGGTCGGCGGAGACTTTTCCTATTGCTCGCAAACGATTCGAATGCCTGAGCTGGTTTAACGGCGTGTTGCTTTCTGGGGAAGCGAAGGCGTTGAAGCCGGACCGGCGTATTTTTGAGATTTTCCTGGATACATTTCGAATCGAGCCGAGCCGCGCCGTTTACATTGACGACCGCAGCGAAAACGTCGAAACGGCCATCGAACTTGGTATGAGCGGCATAGTGTTTAGAGATGCTCGTACACTTCGGGTGGAATTGACACGAGCGGGATTGATTGTTGATTCGAATCCCAGGTAGGCTGCTGCAGACTTTATTTCTTGGCGGGGGAGTGCAGTCCCTTGCAAGAATCCGAGAAACGTGACTGACACGACTCATCGCATGGAGCCTAGAGATGCGCGCCGTCTCGTAGAGCGCCTGGCGCAAGCGTTTGGCGAGTTACCGCAGGTCCTAGCGGTGGTGTTGGCAGGTTCGCGTGCGGCAGGTACAAGTGACCTCACGTCCGATTTCGATCTGTACGTGTACGCGGTGCGCGAAGTGCCGTGTGAATTTCGACGGGCGCTCTTAGGGAAAGGCGCAGAGATCGACAATCGCTTCTGGGAACCTGGTGATGAGTGGAGCGATACGTCCAGCGGCGCGCAAATTGACATTATGTACCGCTCGCCAGAGTGGATTGAGGGGCAACTCGATCGCGTCTTAGTGCGTCATGAAGCTGCGCTGGGGTATAGCACATGCTTTTGGTACAACGTCATTTACTCTGAAGCACTATTTGATCCCCGAGGTTGGTACCGGGAACTACAGAATCGTGGCGGCGTAGCGTATCCCGAAGGGCTCAGGCGTGCGGTAGTGATGAAAAACTGGCCGGTACTACGGCGAAACCATTCGTCGTATCGACACCAAATTGAAGTAGCCCTAAATCGCGGCGACCACGTGAGTGTTCAGCACCGCGTAAGTGCCTTCCTGGCGAGTTTCTTTGACATATGGTTCGCGCTAGAACGAAAGCCGCATCCGGGTGAAAAGCGCCTCCTGTCTCATCTCCCGGAACCGTGGATTTCAGGCGTACGGGAGCTGACCGAGGCATCTCCAGGAACGCTGCTAACACACATCGACACGCTCATGGATGGCATCGACGCCAAGCTAGTTGAAGAAGGAATGTTTGTGGCAGGCGGACGAATCGAGCACGCCGCCGCATGGGTAGCTGATCTCGAAAGAGCATGTGGTTTTTATCAGCGGTGGTTTGGAGCTACGATAGGTCCAAAATATCTGAGCGCCACGCGGCCATTTACATCCTGCTTTCTGGAGCTAAGCTCTGGAGCACGCGTGGAACTTATGAATATGCCTGGCGAGGCTCCAAGAATGGCGCATCTCGCGGTTTCGTTGGGCTCGCGCGATGCTGTCGACCGCCTAATAGGTGCCATGCGCGACGCTGGAGTGACTATAGCTCAAAATCCGAGGGTAACAGGAGACGGATATTACGAAGCGGTAGTGACCGATACGGAAGGCAACCTCGTGGAAATTACTGTATAAGCGATGGGGAATCGAGATCGATAAGACTCCATTAGCAGAACCGCATTCGCCAAATCAAAGATCCAATTCCAGGTGGATGGTCGCCAACTCGGAAATTAGAGCAAACGGGGAATCCGTTAGAGGTCCGAAGTCCCTATTAACGCCGAACTGAACCCTGGTAAACGCCGTTACCGATAGGATAGTTGCTCGGAACCAGCCTGAAGGCTGGCCACTACATGGTGCGCGAGCGGTTGTTGGGGAGGGTCAGAGAGTGGAGTGGGGACTGCCGTTTGGCTTTACGAAGAGGACGCAATAGTCTTGGGCGCGCCAATGGTCGATAACTTTTTGTACTCTTAGGCCGGCGGCGGTGAGTTCTTCGACCATGACCTTTTTGGGGATGCCGTGTCCGCCGCGATTTTGAGGGACGCCTTCTACCGGCGGTAAGCTGTTGTCAGGCGGGAAATCGATGATTGCCAGGTAGGCTCCGGGCTTTAGCGAGCGCACTAAATTCGCATCGAAATCTTTCGGGTGGGTAAGATGGTGATAAACACGGCGCAGAAAAATCGTGTCGCAGCAGTTCGATGGAAGCTTGGTGTCGTCCGCCGTTCCCTCGACCACGGTGATGTTTTCGAGCTTGCGTTTCGCAACTTCCGCCGTGAGGGTCTTCAATTTTTCTGGATTGATTTCGGTTGCGTAAACACGACCCGATGGTCCAACTTTTTGGGCGGCCGCGAAGCTGTAGATTCCGTCACCGGCGCCAACGTCGGCAACAATTGTTCCTGCCTTCCATTTCGCCAATTCAGCCAGGCGAGTGATCTCGTCGCGTTCGTCGCCGCTTATTGCAAGGGGTACGCCTGCTAACGAGCAGAGCAACGCAAATACGATGGTCGCGATGATGCGCCGGGAATTTTTGCGATTCATGGTTGCCGCTCCTGCTGACCAGGGGATCTAGATGCGCTCTATCTTCAAGAGATACGACGAAGCCGTTCTTGTGGGATTAGACGCGGGAAATAGTTTTACGGTGCGCCGAGAGCTTAACGCAGAGACGCAGAAAGGCAGAGAAAGAAAACAGCAGATCCCTCGCGTTGCTCGGGATGACAATTTTGCTTTGAGGTTTGGGCGATGAGCCAGACTCTGTAGTTTCGGTCAGAACCCGCTCGCCGCTTCATAGGGCCTGGTGGAGGTTGGGGCGGAGGGTTAGGGAGGCGTCGGCGTTTAGTTGCTGGTGGCAGGCCCAGCGAACTGGGTAGCGCATGCCCTTTACTTCGATTTCGGCGCGGAGCCTTAGTCCTGGAAATTTTGTGCCTTGGGGCAAGACAAATTGGGCCTGCCGCAATTTTCCGGGTAGAGGGTAGCCGGCGTCGAGGCAGCCGCTCGCTAGCGGCTTCCCTTCCGCGCTCTCGACGGTGATTCGCAGCACACCGGGAACTCCGGCGATGCCATCGTTGGCGAATCCTACGATCAAGCCGAGATAGCCGGCATCTTCGTAGCTCCAAATCATGGAAGGCCGGACGCGGTA
>DASXLU010000075.1:0-5102 GCA_036496065.1 Candidatus Acidiferrum sp. | reverse complement strand
TCTTCTCGGTCAAGGAGAACTGCTGTTCGATGGTCTGGATCTTCATGCGTTGGGTTATTCCATAAGCGAACGCAAGACGTCGGGATACGCGACCCATCTTGTGCTCGAGAAAGCGTAGAGATAGGGCTTCCGGCACGGCCTCCATCGCGTGGGAGCAAGGCGCGATGAGGATGCGCGCCACAAACATGAGTGGCCAAGAGTCGGCGAGGCTTTCGGTTTCGTCAAGCCGGCAAACTCGGGCCAGATTAGGATGGCCAATCCGGGAACGCGGCTTCGAGCGCGCCACCGAACCAATACTGATAGAAGCCCTCGTCGCATGGGTTCATATGATCGCCGTATTTGCCCACGAAGTGGCGGCCCCAGTGCGGCCTGCGGCCGTCGGCGTCGCAAAACGTGTACTCATCGGAGAGGCCCCAGGTGCTGAAGACGCGGCCTGACTTCTTCATCAAGCCAGGGTCGGCAGCCAGGGTTACGACCGCCCGTCCGGCGTAGAGCGGTGTCTCGGAACAGATGTAATTCGGATCTTTCTTCACCGCGTCTTGCCAGGTCGCTTCGCTCACGCCAAAACGCTCCAACATCACTTCTGAGCGCAGAAAACCGGGCGTGAGGGCGACGGCCGCGACATTCTTTTTGCGCAGCTCGTACGCCATCGCAAAAGCCAGCCGGATCACCGTGGTCTTGATCAGATCGAAGAACAAATGCCCTCGGTACGAATAGGTGTCGCCGTCGCCGATCTCCACGATCAATCCGGGTCGGCCTGAGCTTTTGGTCGTTTCGATCAGCAGCGGCGCCGCGCAGTGACTCGTGATGATATGCGTATGAATCGCATTGCGGAACATGGCGAACCCGCGCTCCAGGTTGACTTGCCAGAAGGTCTTGCCAAATTCGTGCTCCGCACTTTCTGAAATGTCGTTTACCAGCACGTGCAGCTTTCCTTGCTCGGCCCGGATTTCGGCCACCAATTTCTCGACCTGACTGACGTCGAGGTGGTCGACGACGACTGCAATGCCCTTGCCGCCTCGCGCGGTCACCAGCTCGGCAGTTTCCTCAATCGTTTCCGGCCGGCCCGTGTAATACGCGGCCGGCAAGGCCTTCTTCCGCTGCTGACCGGACAGCGGCTTGGTGCCGGAAGCCAGCGCCGCGCGCGAGCTGCGCCCGGTGCAGTACACCGTCGCGCCGGCTTCGCCAAACGCCAGAGCGATGCCGCGACCTACTCCTCGAGTAGCGCCGGCCACGAGCACCACGCAATTGCGCAAGTCTGCGGGCTGATAAGCGGAAGTCTCGGCCATGGCAGCACCTCGCAAGAAGACTGAGCGAATTATTGAATCGCCGTTTATTAATGTCAAGTGGAAAATAAACCGCCATTCAGTTATTCTTCTCAGCGGCCTAGCGTCTCGCGTGGCTGAAAAAAGAGCGGAGCGCACCCCGCCCTCGGATTATGAGAGTGGTCTTCTCTTCGATCCCTCTGAATCGGAAGAACCAGGACACTATGTCACCTCGACCTCGCCAAACTTCGGACGAAGCCATCCTAATGGCCACCTTGCGCGTGATGCAGCGCCGCAGCCCTGTGGACCTTACCCTGGCGGACGTCGCCAAGGAAGCGAGTGTCGTGCCTGCGACGCTGATCCAGCGTTTCGGCACCAAGCGGAACCTGTTGCTGGCCGCCTGCCGCACCGCTCCTGGTGGTGTTCCGGAGCAATTCCGCGCAGCGCGCGCCAAATATGGCTCACCGCTAAAAACGCTCATCGAACTCTATGCCGAGTGCAGCGGTTTTGCTTCTACGCCTGAAGCCATGGCCAATGGCCTAGCCTACCTGCAGGTCGACCTCATCGATCCCGAGTTTCACGCCATCACCCTGGCACAATTCACCGCCATCCGCGACGAAACCAAGAAACTCCTGGATGATGCCGTAGCGGCCGACGAACTCAAGCCCTGCAACACCGCCGATTTGGCCCGGCTAATCCAGCAGGTCAACGGCGGTGCCATGCTCGACTGGGCTGTCTACCGCAAAGGGTCCCTGGCCGCTTGGCTCCGCCGTTCTCTCAAAAGTCTGCTGGCACCCTACCGGCTCGGAGCGGAGGCAGACTTGCCCAAGGCCCGAACTGGACGAATGCAAAACAGCCGAAGATAGTAGGTCAGTTTCCAGGAGGGTGAATTACCGGGAACTGACTCCGCCCGCTCAAAGCGATAATCGGCAAAATATCTCATACTGTCGCACTCTGGACTAGCTCGGCGCAGCGCGGCCGGTTCCTCCCGTATGACGGGCTATCCGCACCTTACTGCCTGTTGCTCCGACCGGAGTCGCCATTCGGCCGCGGAGCGCTGGATTTGGCGATCGAGACCGCTTCCATTCAAGTGGCAAGATTGGGTTGCACAGGGCGGCAGGATTTCATCGTATCGGTGGCAGGATAATAGTGCATCGGGAATGCCGCTAGTGGCAGCATAACGTTGCATTCACTGGCAGCATTCCAGTGCAACCAGCAATCTGTTTCGGAGATAGCGGTATATCAATAATGAATTGGACAGCGCATTAGATTCGTTGGACGCTATGGGTAGGGCGGCAGTAAGTTTCTTGGGATACTCGATTCACCCTTCCACCTGATGGTCAGGAGCGAGCTTTATGAGGTCACAAAGTCTGTTAGTCGAAAACCTGGGTAATCCTGCAGTATCTGGACTAGCGAAAGCACTGGCAGGGGAAGTCGCTTCCCTTCTCAAATTGGAGTTGGCTCGCTTGTCCGTAGCGGATGTTCAACCGGTGCTGCTGGATGTAAAGCAAGCGGCAGTCTACTTGGGGCGTTCGGAGCAGTCTGTTCAACATCTCATCTTCGAAAAGGATCTGCCCGTCGTCAGAAAAGGGCGGAGGGTTCACCTGCATCGGAGTGATCTCGACGCTTGGATAGAAAAGAACAAATACTGACTCTAAGACGCACTAGCTGTTCAGCTACAATCAGGTTATGGCGAAGAATACCTACGGTACCGGTTCAATTTTTTTGCGTGGCGATATTTGGTGGGTTCAGGTCAGTGTCGATAATCAACGGATCTCCGAATCGAGCAAATCAATCAAGAAATCCGATGCACTCAAGTTGCGCGACAAATTACTCGCCAAGAAGCATCGCGGAGAGATAA
The DNA here is from genome assembly GCA_036496065.1 of Candidatus Acidiferrum sp. Classification (GTDB taxonomy): domain Bacteria; phylum Acidobacteriota; class Terriglobia; order Acidiferrales; family UBA7541; genus Acidiferrum. The sequence continues at coordinate 1,976 of DASXLU010000075.1, read as the reverse complement.
CTGGCGGCACGCCCGACAAAGTTCTAATAGGGGAGTTGTTGAACGACGTTCTCAGGAGCGATATCGAGGAGTCGACGCGGTACATCTGGAAGCTCGTCGTTGAGAAAAATCTCAGACCGTCATTCGGTAAAGTACGGGCCGCTAGGCTCTCGACCGACTTGATGGATAAATACCGCGACAAGCGTACAGGCGAAGGGTGTAGCGATGCGACGGTGAACCGTGAGTTGTCGATCATGCGGACCGCCTTTCACAACGCTCGAAAGCGGACTCCACCCAAGGTCAATGTGGTTCCCTACTTCCCCATGGTGAAGGAGACCACCGTCCGAAAGGGCTTCCTCACCGACGCGCAATATTCAACGCTGCGCGACGAACTTCCGAAGGAACTCAAATCCCTATTCGTATGCGCCTACATAACGGGTATCCGCAAACAAGAGCTGCTTGACATCCGCTGGCCTCAAGTCGAGTTCGAGAGCGGAATCATCGCATTGGAACCCGACGAGACGAAGAACCGGGAGGGACGCTCGGTTCCGATCCTAGAAGGCGATATGCGTGAATTGCTCTTGGAAGCCAAGAGAGAGCGCGACGCCGATTGGCCTGATTCACCTTGGGTCTTCAATCGGAGCGGACGACAGATTAAGGACTTCCGTGGTGCATGGGACGAGGCTTGTAAAAGGGCGAGCGTGCCTGAGCTAAACTTCCACGATCTCCGACGGACGGCTGTTCGGAACATGCGCCGTGCCGGAGTACCTCAAGTGATCCGTATGAAGATTAGCGGGCACAAAACGGATTCTATGGAGCGCCGATATAATATCGTTGATGCGGACGATTTGAGCATTGCGAAAGAGTTCATGGAACGCCGCATGAAAACAGCTAAAAAAATGTAGCGAAAGTGTAGCGGTTGTCGGATAAACCGCGATACTCGGGGATATACCTTCGCCTATCAAATCAACAACTTGCGGCACAGCGATACCCGATGATACACTTACTTCTAGGTTGAGGTGCTAGCGCCGCAAGGCATAGGGGTTCAAGTCCCCTCCTCCGCACCAATCCAAGGAATCAATAAAATACGAGAAGGTCAACCCGAAGCGGTTGGCCTTCGTTTTCGTCACTGAACCGGAGTCGATTTGGGCGCCTCTTTTCAGGCGTCCTTGGATCAAAAGCTAGATCATCATCCTCAAGCGGCCGCGGCACGAACGCGGGATGTATCGCGGGGATAATCCGTATAGGCGAACGAGAATCGGGCGACATGATTTCCGAGCTTTCCGCTCCAAAATCCGTCTCCTTGACCGCCATCGCTTGGGTGCTGCGAAGCGTTTTGTGAATCCGTGCGAAGTTGTAATGGATAAACGGCCACCGCCGCAGCATGATTCTCGACTTTTTTGGAGAGAATTATTGTCAGACCAGTGAACCGCCGCTCCGAACTTGCGCCATAAATCTTCCTAGCGGTGCGTAGTCCACATCCATCGCGAATGCATCTTCCACGACACTCAGGTAAGCCCGGTGCCCGCCACCCAGGGCAGCGTTATGCTGCCACCCAGTGTGCAAAAATATCATCCGCGCCGAAGGCGTGCGGAGCCGTGGTTGCGGTTCGATCAGGACGATGGTCCGGTTCGAGCTCAGGGGAGTAAGGTGCGGTTTGCCGACCATCCAGGAGTTACTTCGAACCCTTTGAAGTGTATTCGTCACCAATCCAATAGCGAGGACCGGGACCGAGTCGACTGGCCCGATCGCCAGGGTTGGCAAATTCACAATCCTGCAGTGACAAGCAGCCGCAACCAATACACCGTGTGAGGCCAGCCCGGAGACGGCCGAGCTCAGCGATCCGCTCATCAATACGCTTGGTCCAACTCGAGGAGATTTTTTCCCAATCCGAGCGTTCGGGCACACGGTTTTCCGGTAACTTCGCCAATTCCGCAGCAACCTCTTGGAGCGTCAAACCCATTCGCTGGGCGAAGACGATAAACGCGATCCGTCGA